>CAYPWA010000060.1:0-6433 GCA_964414325.1 uncultured Sulfurovum sp.
GAATGGGTGCCTCTCCGGTGAAGATGTTCTTAAACTGCACCATACCGGCATTGGTAAAAAGAAGGGTCGGATCATCAGGCACGAGTGGCGAACTCTCCACCACCTTGTGCCCTCTGCTCTCAAAATAATCCAAATATGCTTTACGAATATCCATGCTAACATTTCCTGCGTTAAAATTGGGATATTTTAGCCAAATTGTGGTTATCGGGAGGTGAAGCGTCCAAAACCGCCGCCAATCAGGGGCGTTTTGAAGCGGAGAAGTTACAGATACAGTGTGCAGATATCATCAGGAAGATAATCGAAGCTACCTGTGACATCTGTCAATCCATTGTCTCCTCCGTCACAGGCATAGGGGATATCCGGCTTGCCGAGACCGACATCATCGACGATAAAAAGCGGATCTTCGGGTGTGCCGTTATATCCATACAGATCAAATGTACAACGCTCTCCGGGTACAAAGGTAAACTCCCCGTTGGGTGCGGTCACATAATCCGCCGTCCTGACTCCCGAGGGGTCAACACAGTAGTAGGGAACACCTCCGAGTGAAAATCCGTCTTGATCAATCAGAAAGAGCGTGGTCATTGAGGCATCAGAAGCCCTGGCACCATCATAGAAACCGTCATCATAACCTGCATCATACGCACCACCGCCACAACCGCTCAGTGCGATCACCGCCAACCCGCTGACAAGCAGCATTATCAACTTTTTCATCTTTTCTCTCCGTTATCTTAATCTAAACGGAGTATAGAAGAAAATCGTGAGAGAATGAGGGAGAAATCGTGAAAGAATCGTGGAATTTAGAGATAAGAGGCTAAAAGCGCTGCGATCTTGCGTGCGCCGTCTCTCTCCACAACCCCCATCAACCCTCTACTCTTGGCAGAGAGATCTTCCTCCAGAAGAGAGAGCACCTTCTCGGTATCTATCTCATCTTCACGCATGAGCCAGGCAAGCTCTTTTTCAACAAGAAATTTCGCATTGTAGTACTGGTGGTCGCTGGCAGCGTAAGGATAGGGGATGAAGAGCGTCGGCAGTGCCGTGGCGGAAAGCTCCCAGAGTGTGGAGGCTCCCGCTCTGGCGATGGCGAAATCCGCCTCTTTCATATAGTCTGCCAGTTTGTCGGTAAAGCCAAAGACCTCCGCTTCGATACCAAGCGCTTCGTAGGCACTGCCTACCTCATCGAGATTCTTCTCTCCGGCTTGGTGGATGATGCGGATACCGCGCTTTTTGAGTACCGGTGCGAGAGAGAGCGCCAGTTCATTGATCGCCCGGGCTCCCTGTGATCCGCCTAGAAAGATCACCGTCTCCACACGCTCTCTGATACGCGCATTTTCAAAGAACACCTCTTTGATCGGATAAGCTTTGATGGGGCTCTCCTCCAGATAGGAGCTGATAAAGACATCGGCATAGGGTTTGAGCAGCTTGTTGAGCGACCCCAGTGCCGCATTCTGCTCATGGATCACCAGCGGAATACGCAGTGTCTTGGCGGCAATCGCCGTGGCTGCGGAGGAGAAACCTCCTACGGAGAAAACCACCTTGGCATCGTGCGCTTTGAGCAGTTTACGCGCCTGACGCATCGCCTTGAGCATCATCCACAAGGATCGAAGCTTCCCGATCCCCCGCTGATTGACCACACCGCGGGTCTCAAAGAAGTAGGTCGATGCAAAATCGCTATCCCCTTCGAACCATTGTCTATCCTGCCCTTTGGTCGAACCGATATAGATCAACGGTTCACTTGCCGTTGATGGTATTGATGGACCCGCAGACGATAACGCTTGCGTATTATCATCTGAGATCAGACCCCTATATGCCTCTTTGACCGCACGCACGATCGCCAGATGCCCACCTGTACCGCCGCCTGTCATGACTATGCTCATGTATCTTCCTTAATCACGAGGGATTGAATGGCACATTATACTGTATTGTCATTATGGGGAAAATAAAAAGAAAGGGCAGAGGGAGGTAACAACGGGGACTTCCGCTGTCACCGTTGTCGTGTTATTGCGCTTTGTGACAGAACCACCAGTCAAAACACTCATAGTTCTCCAGACGCGACTTGGCTGTCTCAACATCGGTCGCCGGAGGGATAATGACATGATCTCCGATCAGTTCATTCTCCGGCCAGTTTGCCGGTGTAGCCACACCGTCGGCATCACTTTTTTGCAGTGCTTTGACTGCACGAACAATCTCGTCTATATTACGTCCGATCTCCTGAGGATAGTAGAGGATCGTTCGCGTGATCCCTTCCGGATCGATAATGAATACTGCTCTGACCGTGTTGCTTCCTTTTGCCGGGTGAAGCATACCCAGTGTTTCTGCAATCGCATCGTTTCCTGCGATGATCGGGAAGGTAATCTCTACCTCTAGCTTCTCTTTGATCCAGTCAACCCATTTAATGTGGCTGAATACCTGATCGACCGAGAGTCCGATAAGCTGACAGTTGAGCGCATCGAACTGCTCTTTGCGTTTTTGGAACGCTACGAACTCTGTTGTACATACCGGTGTAAAATCAGCCGGATGGCTGAAAAGAACCGTCCACTTCCCTTTCAGGTCATCGGGAAGACGCATCTGTCCGTGTGTGGTTTGCACATTCAGTTCTGGAAATTTCTCTCCAAGCATAGGCATAGACATCATAACCTCCTTTGATTAGATAGTAAGATCCATCACTCTCTCGGCCGCTTCGTGCTCCGCTTCGGAGACGACTTTGTCATCGGTCGAGAACTCTTTGGTGATATTCGCCAAAATATAGATCAGTGTTCCTACGATCTTGGGCATATCCGCTTCCAGGTCCGCTTCGAGTGTATACTTGGGAGGGAGCGTCGCCATATGTGCGAGTATCTCATCCAGAGAAAGCGTCTCATCCAATGCTTCGAACTTCTGCATGGACTCTCTGAATGCCTTGGTGAAAGGCATATCGCTATAGGCGATCACATCCCTTCCGTTCATTTTCGCATTGGCCTGCGCTGCGATGAGCAGGTCATGGAACTTGCCGTCAATATAGTCGCTCAGCTCCTTGACCTTGTTCTTCGCGATACGCAGCCCTGCTGCATTTTTGTATAGTTCTTCGATTTTGTGTACTCCAGCTACTGCCATGGTATATCCTTTTGAGTTGGTTTTTATTGGTATTGCTGGAAGAATTATAGCGGTGAACGGAGAGAAAAGGATGCTACCTTGGTTGCATCGTGTTAAAGAATATTACCGTGCATATCACGCGGTACTTTCTTGGAGATCATCAGTACCATCCCTATGGCAATGCAGGTTGCCAGAATGTGAGATCCTCCGTAGCTCAAAAACGGTACGGCAATCCCCTTGATAGGGGTGATCCCCGCAATACCGTAGGCGTTGAGAAGAAACGCATACGCGATCAACAATCCCACCCCAATACTGAAAAGATAATACATTGGATCCTTGACTTTCGACGCGATCTTGAAGATACGGAAGATAATGAACAGCAGGGTCAAGACCACCGCCAAAAGCCCTACAAACCCAAGCTCTTCAGTGATCCCGGCAAGGATAAAGTCGGTATGTACCTCACTGAGGTATCCCAGCTTGAACTGACCGTTACCCAGCCCCTGCCCCCATAGACCTCCGTTATGGATGGCGTTGAGGGAATTGGATATCTGGTAGGGTTCCTTGACGCTTGAAGCGACCCGAAGACTCTGCACCGATTCGAACGGGAACCATGAGAGGATTGTATCCTGTACGCTGACCCACCAGCTCTTGATCCGTGCCATACGGTGCGGTGCAAGGAATATCAGCGCGATCACCCCGCCAAACGCACCGGTAAGCAGAGTCAAGAAGAACTTGTAAGAGCTCCCGACGAACAAAAACAGCGTCATAAGTGTCGCTCCCAGTACCACAACCTGCCCCAGATCCTTCTGGAACACGGCGATCAACACCACCGCGACAAAAAAGATCGCCAGATAGGGCGCGAACATCGCTACCTCTTCAAAGAACCCCATCTGCTCTTTTTGTTTGAACTTCCGGGCAAAACTCCAGGCAAGAAAAAAGACGAAACCGACTTTAAAGAACTCTACCGGTGCGATGGAGATCGGTCCCAGATGGATCCATCGTTTGGCACCGCCTACGGCATTGACAAGTGAAGCGGGGAGAAACTGCATCACCAGCATCAGAAGGAAAAAAAGTACAAAAAGTGCCATCCCCATTCTGGCGAACCACCTGTCCGGATCGAGTCTGCTGATAACGAACATCGTCATAATACCGATCATCACCGCCCCGAACTGACGGATAAAAAAGTGGAACGGTGCATAACCGAAATGCTGTACCGTATAGACCGAAAGCGAGTAGTCCATTACCAAAGAGAGGGTCAACAATGCAATCACGGCACCAAGAAGCGGTTTATCTATCATCTCTTTCCCAACTGTCTTGAGAGGTTCTCAATATTTTTTAATTTCAAATCAGGGTATTTTATCGAATTTACCAGATAACTTTGATAAAATTCTAAACATTTAATGGGGAAAAAATGGATCAACAGATAAAAAACCGTGCCATCCAACAACGTACCGGAAAGATCTCCGTGCTCTTCATCCTGCTTGTAGCGGCGATGGGGGTCTTTCTACTCTCGGTTCTGAGCACGATCACTTCCAAGAGGCACATCCCCAGACAGAATGCCATCGTCCATGACCGATCCTTCCGCGGTGCGATCATTTCTGCGGATGACTATCGGCTCAGCACCTCCCACAAAACATACAAAGCCGTGATCCGCGGAGCGAGTCTCGATCCGGACAAAAAAACGCTCTTTCTCAAGCTCTTCAGTATCTACAGCGGTATTCCCGAGGCGACACTTGCCAAACGCCTCAAAGACAAAAGAGGCAGAGAGATCAAGGGCAACATCGTCCTCTCCCGCACACTCAATGCCAAACAGGCGATGCAGCTTAAATCCCTGGCATACAAGCTTCGTCAGCTCAAAGTCTTCCGTTCGATCAAACTCTCTTCAGGCATAGAGGTACTTTACGGACTTGATATCGTGGAGATCGGTGAGAGCCGACAATTCCCGCTGCATGATGTCCTCAGTCCCGTACTGGGGTATGTCCGCAAAAAAAGTGACGGTCACTATACCAGACCCTCGGGTCAAAAAGGTCTTGAACGCAAATATGAAAAGTACATCACCTCCAAAAAAGACGGTTACTTCAAAGGGAAACGAGATGTCGGCGGAAATATCATCCATGACAAGAACAGTATTGAGAAACAGCGTGTCGACGGGATGGATCTGCATCTGAATATTCCACTGGCTTTCCAACGCCGTATCGAGAAAATGGTCGATGCGATGAAACAGCGTATCGATGCAGATGAGATCATCATCGGTGTGATGGAGAGCAAAACGGGAAAAGTGTTGGCACTGGCAAGCAGCGAACGTTACGATCCCTCACATATCAGACAGAAGGATATCCCCAAACTTGACCTAAAATTCGCCGAATACCCTTATGAAGCGGGATCGGTGCTCAAGCCCATTACGCTTGCCATCGCCCTTGAACACAAGGTCGTCACGCCTCAGACTGTCTTCAACACTTACAACGGAAAAATGAAGATCGGAAAACGACGCACCATCACCGATGACGAGAAGTTCGCCTCTTTAAGTGCCACCGATATCATCGTTCACTCCTCCAATGTTGGTATTTCCCAGATCTCATGGCGCTTAAGCGGTAAGGAGTTTAGAGACGGTCTGCTCTCTTTCGGGCTCTCCAAACCATCGGGTATCGATCTGAGCCGAGAGCTGACAGGACGCATCAAATCCCTGCACCTGCTCAACAACCAGATGCACCGTGCCAACAGCTCCTACGGATACGGGATGCTTGTGACCTTCGCACAACTCTGGAAGGCCTACAGTGCCTTCAACAACGATGGTATCGCAGTCACACCGCGTATCGTGGACTATCTTGAAGATGCCAAAGGACGGCACTTTATCCTGCCGCCGTCTCAAGGTGATCTCCACCCTATCAGCAAACGTACCGCCCGTCAAATCCATGAGATCCTCAAAGAAGTCGTGGCACGCGGTACCGGGGTGAAAGCACAGTATCCGGGTCTGGAGATAGGCGGCAAGACCGGGACGGCACACATCGCCAAGCATGGTCACTATGTCCATGAGTATCACTCAAGCTTTTATGGTTTTGCCAACGACAAAAAGGGGCATCGGTACACCATCGGTGTACTGGTGATCCGTGCCAAGAAATGGCATAAGTACTTTGCCTCCCAATCTGCCGTTCCCACGTTTAGAAATGCTGTCAGAATACTTGTCGATCAGGGATATCTCATCCCCGAACCGGTCGCACAAGAGGAGGGAAAACCGCACAAAGAGATCCCGCTTTACGGAGAAAAACCTTCCGATACCGAGGTTGCTGCACCGATCCTGCCGCCACCTCCCAAGGAGAAACATCCGCCAAAAGTTTACAAACCCAAACCGCAAAAGGTTATTCAG
>CAYPWA010000061.1:0-6351 GCA_964414325.1 uncultured Sulfurovum sp.
AGGAGGAAAGGGTGGACTGGGCAATATGCACTTCAAAAGTTCGACCAATCAGCGTCCCACCTATGCACAACCGGGATTGCCGGGGATCACCAAGCATGTACGGCTGGAGATGAAACTCATTGCCGATGTTGGCTTAGTGGGGTACCCCAATGTTGGAAAGTCCACGCTTATCGCTACCCTCTCCAACGCCAGACCGCAGGTAGCAAACTACGAGTTTACCACGTTGACACCAAAGCTTGGCGTGGTACATATCGGCGATTATGATTCGTTTATGATGGCGGACATCCCCGGTATTATCGAAGGTGCCAGTGATGGACGGGGACTGGGGCTGGAGTTTTTGAAGCATATCGAGCGTACCAAAACACTGCTTCTGATGATCGATGCTGCCAACTACCGTGAGATGAAGTATCAGTATGAAACACTGCTGGTAGAGCTTGAGCGTTACTCAGAAACGCTGGCGACCCGCAGACACGCTATTGCGATTACCAAGATTGACTCCCTTTCTCAAGATGAGGTCAATACCCTGACTGAGAAGTTTTTAAGTGATATCGGTATCACACCTAATGATAAGCTGAAGCAGTATAAGGCGGATATGGGGTATGTCAGTTACGGATTCCAAACTGGTTACGGTGTGTCATTGCCTCAAAAAGAGCCGCTCTTTGTCCTGCCTATCTCCTCTGTAGCGCATATCAACACCGAAGCACTCCGCTATGCTCTGGGAGATTTCGTCAAAAATGTGGAGGCGGAAGAGAAAACAGAGACAAAGGAGGCGTAGATGCGTCTGGTCATCAAAGTAGGTTCACATGTGCTCACAGAGAACGGTGGGATCGCCAAAGAACGTATGAGGGCACTGGTAGCATTGATAGCAGACCTTAAAAGTGCGGGCTATGAGGTGATTCTAGTCAGCTCTGGTGCTGTGGCGGCAGGCTATACACAACTAGCGCTCGATCGCAGTTCCGTAGCCAATCGTCAGGCACTTGCTGCGATTGGACAGCCGCTGTTACTGAAAATGTATCAGGAGAAGTTCTCCCGTTTCGATCTACTCTGTTCTCAGGTGTTATTGGGTGCCAATATCTTTGACTCCCGTCGATCCACCGCACATGCGAAGGTTGCGGTTGATACACTGCTTGCCAACAATGTCGTTCCGATCATCAATGAGAACGATACGGTCAGTATCGAAGAGCTCGTTTTCGGTGACAATGACCGTCTCTCGGCACATGTTACACACTATTTCGATGCGAAGATGTTGGTGATCCTTTCGGATATCGATGCGCTTTACGACAAAGATCCCAATACGCATACTGATGCGGTGGTCAGAAAACGGGTCTCTTCTATTAGTGAGGAGGAACTCTGTGCAGAGCATACGCCAAATCACGAATTTGCTACAGGCGGTATCGTGACCAAACTCCAGTCTGCGGACTTCTTGATGAAACATGGCAGAGAGATGTTCCTTGCAAGCGGGTTCGATCTGAGTGATGTACGGTCATTCCTTCTTGATAGCACGCATCGTGGAGGAACACTTTTTAGTATCTTCAAAAAGGATATAGATGCCTAAAAAGATCGTTTATATGGGTACACCCCATTATGCCGAAGCGATCCTTCGTACTCTGATCGAAGCGGAGGATATGGAGGTGGTACTGGTGTTGACACAGCCGGATCGTCCGGTGGGGCGTAAGAAGGTGATGACACCGCCGCCGGTGAAAGTAACGGCACAAGAACACGGTATCGAGGTGTTGCAGCCGCAGCGTTTGAGTGAAACGGGGATCAAGGAGGCGATAGAGGCGGTTGCGCCTGACTTTATCGTCGTTGCGGCATTTGGTCAGTTGCTTCCCAAAACGATCCTCGATATCGCACCCTGTATCAATCTACATGCTTCACTGCTGCCAAAATACCGCGGTGCGTCACCGGTACAACAGGCACTGCTCAACGGTGATAAAGAGACCGGTGTCACCTCCATGCTGATGGAGGAGGGGCTCGATACAGGTCCGATGCTGGAGAAGATCGTCTTTGAGATCCCCGAAGAGATGCGCCTGCATGCCTTGATGGAGCAGCTTACCAAGGATGCCTGCATCCTGACACTCAGTACGCTCAGGAACTTCTCTCGCATCACACCGCAGCCGCAGAACGAAGCGGAAGCGACTCTGTGCAAAAAGATCAAAAAAAGCGACGGAGAGGTCGATTTTTCCGATGCGACGGAACTTTACAACAAATATCGTGCGTTTGAAGGGTGGCCGGGGATCTTTACCGCTGAGGGCATGAAGATCGATCAGGTGGCTCTGGTAGAGCGGAGTGGGGCGCATAAGCCATTCGAAATCCTGGGCTTTGAAGGTGAGGAAGTGTATGTGGGATGCGCCAGAGGAAGTGTTCGTATCGGTGTGCTTCAGCCCGCTTCCAAAAAGGCGGTCAATGCCAAAGCCTACTGTGTGGGGAGAGGATTGAGGGTTGGAGATACGATCGTTTGAGAGACTGCCCTCCACGCAGCACTATCTGATTGAAGCACTCCGCCAAAAGCGTCTCAATACACCTGTCGCAGTGATCACCAAGGAGCAGACTGCAGGGATCGGCAGTCGCAACAACACATGGGCGGGAGAGAGAGGAAACTTCTTTGCCTCCATTGCTCTGCCGCTCTGTGATCTTCCCGATGACCTGCCGCTCTCCTCAGCATCGATCTACTTCTCTTTTATCATGAAACGTGTACTGCTTGACTACTGTGAGAGAGTATGGCTCAAGTGGCCCAATGATCTCTACCTGGATGATAAGAAAGTCGGTGGTACGATCACTAAAGTCATAGGAGATACACTGGTGTGCGGTATGGGGATCAATCTCAAAAGTGAGCGTATCTCCTATGGTGCCTTGCAGCTGGATGTCTCTGCGATGACGCTCCTTGAGACGTATCTGAACGCATTGGAAAAATTCCCAAAATGGAAGCAGGTTTTTAGAGAGTATCGGGTAGAATTTGAACTTAGCAGACGGTTTTCAGTCCATATCGAAAACACCAGGAAGAGCCTGTATAACGCGCAGTTATGCGAAGATGGCTCTTTACTTATCGAGGGGAAGAAGGTATATAGTTCAAGATGAGTGAAGTAATCAGTATAGCCAACCAGAAAGGCGGCGTGGGAAAGACAACGACCGCCGTCAACCTTGCAGCCTCTTTGGCGGAAAAAGGTAAAAAAGTACTGCTGCTCGATATCGATCCGCAGTCCAATGCGACCACCAGCCTGGGGTTTAGCAGAAACGACTATGAGTACAATATCTACCATGTACTCATCGGCAGCAAAAAACTCTCCGAGGTTGTACTCAAAACACAGATCAAAAAACTCGACCTTGCCCCATCCAATATCGGTTTGGTCGGCATCGAGAAAGAGTTCTACAACCCTAAGAAATCCAATCGAGAACTGGTACTCAAAGAGAAGATCAAAGAGGTGAAGAAGCGATATGACTTTATCATTATCGATTCGCCGCCGGCATTGGGCCCTATTACCATTAATGCATTGAGTGCTTCGGATTCTGTCATCATCCCGATACAGTGCGAGTTTTTCGCACTTGAAGGGTTGGCACAACTGCTCAATACGGTTACACTTCTAAAGAAGACCATCAATCCGAAACTGAAGATCAAGGGATTTCTGCCGACGATGTACTCCAAACAGAACAATCTCTCCAAGCAGGTTCTTGCGGATCTTTCGCACCACTTCAAGGACAAACTCTTCCATGTCAAAAAAAATGCCAAAGAGTGTATCGTCGTGCCGCGTAATGTCAAGATCGCAGAGTCGCCGAGCTTTGGAAAACCGGTCACACAGTATGCCGCAGGCTCCAAAGGATCTCTTGCCTACAGAGATCTGGCAACTGTGATCGCAAGAGGCTGATCATGGCTTTAGGACGCGGACTGGGAGATATCCTCTCCGAAGTGGAAGAGGCGTATGAGAAAGATCTCAGCGGGATCGACAGTTTCGAACTTGAGGCGCAGGGAGCACGGGTAGAAGAGCTGAGTGTCGAGCAGATCTCTCCCAACCCTTTTCAGCCCAGAAAACACTTCGATGAGACAGCGCTTCATGAACTGAGTGACTCCATCAAACAACACGGGCTATTGCAGCCCATTGTGGTCATCGAGAAGGAGGGCGGATATCTGCTTATCGCCGGAGAGCGTCGTCTGCGTGCGCATAAGCTTGCCAAACTTCCTACCATCAAAGCGATCATCGCCAATGTCGATATTGACGAGTTTCGTCTGCGCGAACTGGCACTCATTGAGAATATCCAGCGTGAGAACCTCAATGCGATTGAACTTGCCAACTCCTATGCGGAATTGATAGAGGTGCACAAGATCACCCATGACGAACTTTCGCGTATCGTACATAAAAGCCGCTCCCAGATTACCAATACCATGCGACTGCTTTCATTGAGCAATTACGCCAAAAAACAGCTGGTAGAAGGAAAGATCACACAAGGACACGCAAAGGTATTGATCGGGCTGGATGAGAAGCGTCAGAAGATCATGATCGATTCTATCATAGGACAGAAACTGAGTGTACGTGATGTCGAGCGTATGGTCAAAAGCCAAAAGAGTGATCCCAAGAGAAAAAAAACATTCCCGGCGAAAGAGGCAATTTTCGAGAAGATCAGTAGTGAAATCAGTGAGAACCTTCCCTTTAAACATAAGATTAAATCCAAGAGTATAGAGATATATTTCGAAAATGCACAAGAGGTTGCAAACTTCCTAGAATTCCTTAAAAAACGTTAGAAATTAACCCTTATCTCATCTATAAGATGCTAATATAATGCGAAATTAACAGAGGAGTTTGAATGCTTGACATACACGTACCGTTGATGCTGTTCGTACTTGTGTTGTTCCTGATCCTTCTTGTTGTTTTGAATCGGATGCTGTTTCAACCATTGTTGAAATTTATGGACGATCGTGATCGCTCCATAGCAAAAGATCTTGAAGCGGCAAAAGGTCTCAGCGGCAACAGCGAAGAGCTCAATGCCAAAGCAGAAGAGAACATCAGCAATGCCAAAAGCGAAGCTGCTGCAATCCGTGAAAAGGCTGTCGAAGAGGAAAAAGCGTTGGCTGCCAGCAAAATCGAGACCAAACAGAATGAGCTGGAAAAAGCATATGCGCAATTCACAGAAAAGCTGGCTGAAGAGAAAGAGAACCTCAAGAATGAGCTTCTTTCTCAAATGCCTCTCTTCAAAGAGAGCCTCAAAGCCAAGTTCAGCAAGCTATAGGAAAGGATGGATATGAAAAAAGTACTACTATTCTCTCTGCTCCTCCTGCCTGCTGTACTTCTGGCAAGCGGTGGACATGGTGAGGAGGCGAGCAGATATTTTGCACAGACAGGGCGTGAAAGCGACTTCTGGCCGAGAGTGATCAACTTCACGATCTTTGCAGCATTGCTCTGGTATCTTCTTGCCAGCCCGATCAAGAACTTCTTTGCCGATAGAAGCGAAGGGATCGCTTCTCAGCTCAAAGAGATTGAGCAGAAGCTTCAAGCGGCAAAAGAGGAGAAGAAAGAGGCTCAGGCAAGACTGGACGAGAGTGTCAAAAAGGCTGAGCAGATCATCGAGGATGCAAAGAAAGAAGCAGTGATCATGGCACGCAAGATCGCGGAAGCGAACGCGCAGGAGCTTGAAGCACTTGAAAAACAGTATGCCGAGAAGATTGCACTTGAGGAACGCAAAGCGACACGTGAAGCGATCGATGAGGTGCTTAGCGAGAACATCACGACGGATGACATCATGCTCGATGAAGCCAAAGTGGTTGATATAATCTCAAAAAAGGTGGCGTAAATGGAAGAACTGATCGCTAAACGATATGCGAAAGCACTCTCCTCTGCAAGCCAGGACATCTCCGCAGTCTCCAAGGTACTCAATGTGCTGACCGAGGCGATGGCAAATGATGAGGTGATGACAGCACTGACATCTCCTATCGTCGCATCGGCGAAGAAGACGGAGATGATCCTTGCGGCACTGGGTAACGAGGCGGATACGGTATTGACGAACTTTATCAAGATCCTTGGAGAGAACAAGCGTCTCGATATGATCCCTGCGATCGCCAAGGTACTCAATGCCGAACTCCAAAAGGCATCGAACAAATACGAAGGTGTGGTCAAGAGCAGCCAAAAACTTGGCAAAGAGGAGCTCTCCAAGCTGGAAGAGACCCTGGCAAGCTACACGGGATCGAAGATCAAGCTGAAGCAGGAGAAGAGCGACCTTGAAGGGCTTCGCGTCTCTGTGGATGATCTGGGTATTGAGGTGAACTTCTCTAAGCAGAGGGTCAAAGAACAACTGATCGATTTCATCAAGAAATCATTATAAGAAAGGAGTAGCAGTGGCAGTAAAATTGCAAGCAGATGAGAT
>CAYPWA010000062.1:0-6318 GCA_964414325.1 uncultured Sulfurovum sp.
TCCGATCACATACTTATCAAGATGAGAGACTATCTCTCTAGGCGTTAAATTATCCACTGTTACTTTCCTTCATTCTTAATCTTTTAGCCTAAACGACTTTTGTCGTCTTAAAAAAATTTGCTGCCAAAGGTAGGTCATTGACGAGACGTCAGTACCTCGCATTTTCTTTTTCTTTGGGTTCGTTTCTCTTTTCTTTGTTGCGATAACAAAGAAAAAGAAAGGAACAAAAAGAGCATTACAATTCAAGTATCTTGATATTCGTATTGGTATAAATACAAAGCTCCCCCGCAATCTCCAAAGACTCCCTCACCAAATCTTCAGGAGCAAGATCGGCATGCTTATCCAACGCGCGTGCCGCAGAGATGGCATAGTTGCCGCCACTACCAATCGCTGCGATCTTGCCGTCTTGCGGTTCGACCACATCTCCCGTGCCCGAGAGGATAAAGATATGTTCACGGTTGAGCACGATCATCATCGCCTCAAGCTGACGCAGGTGCTTGTCCTTGCGCCATGCTTTGGAGAAGGCGATCACCGACTTGAAAAGATCACCGCGTTTTTCATTGAGGAAGCCTTCGAACATATCAAAAAGGTTGAACGCATCCGCTGTAGAGCCGGCAAAACCTGCCAGTACCTTCCCCTCGTAGAGTGTACGGATCTTAGTCGCATTGCTCTTGAGCACCGCATCGCCGAAGGTTACCTGCCCGTCACCGCCGATGACCGCTTTTCCCTCAGCCTTGTATCCGAGTATCGTGGTTGCGTGGAACATATCTATACACCTACGATCTCTACTTTAAGCGTAGCGTGGATACCGTGCCCCAGCTTGGCATCGACCTCGTGGATGCCGGTAGACTTGAGTGCTTTTTTGAGATTGATGTTCTTTTTGTCCAGTTCGATTCCCAGCTGCTCTTTGATCGCAGCGGAGATGTCGGCGTTGCCCACTGAGCCTTTGATCCCTACCGGTGCCGCTTGCTTTTCGATGCGTATGGTAGTGGACTCCAGTGTTTGTTTCTCTTTTTCAAGACGCTCAAGCTCCGCTTTGAGCTCCGCCTCTTTGCGTGCCTGCTCCGCTTTCCAGTTCTCGACCACCTCAGGCGTTGCCAACTTTGCCAACCCTTTGTTGATCAGAAAGTTCTGACCGTAACCGTCCTTGACCTCTTTGATCTCACCGGCTTTGCCGAGTGTGTTGACATCTTTGATCAATAGTACTTTCATGCTCTTTATCCTTCTAACCTAATAATAACTATTATTTTATCTAAATTTTGTTAATGTGTATGATACAATCACATCAAAATTCAATTGAACGGATATTGTACCATGTTTCAGACATTTCAGATAGAGAACTTAGAGAATTTTCCCACGCAGCTTGAAAACCTGCTCAACCGACAGAGAGAGACGATCGAGACGATCACCAAAGAGGCGGAACCGACCTATGATGCCGTACTCAAGCCACTGCAGGATCTCGATGAAGAACTCAGCCTCTTCTTTACGCCCCTTTCGCACCTCAACAGCGTGATGAACTCCGAGGAGACACAGAAAGCCTACGAAGCCTCGCTGCCGATGCTGAGCAAATTCAGCTCCGAGATGGCACAGAACGTACCGCTCTTTCGGAAAATAGAGCAGATCCGTACCGACGATGCCGAAGCCTCCACGGTTCTGGCACACGATATCCGCGACTTCAAACTCTCCGGGATCGACCTGCCCGAAGCGGAGAAAAAACGGCTGGAGGAGATCAACCTCAGACTCTCCGAACTCTCCAATGCCTTCTCCCAGAACCTGCTTGATGCTACCAACGCCTACGAGCTGATCATCGAGGAGGAGAAGGATGTCGAGGGGATGCCCCAAAGCGATATCGATGCGGCAAAGACCGAAATGGACGGAAAGATCGTCTACAAGTTCACCCTCCAAATCCCCAGCTATCTGGCCTATATGACCTACGGTCCCAACAGAGACTACCGTGAAGCGCTCTACAAAGCCTACACCACCCGTGCACCGCAAAATGCCGAAGTGATCGACGAGATGCTCTCGCTCAAACAGGAGAAGGCAAAGATACTGGGCTTTGAAAACTACGCGGCGTACGCACTTCAAACCCGTGATGCCAAGAGTGAGGCGGAGGTACTTGACTTCCTCAATACATTGGCAGATACCGCGCTGCCTCAGGCGAAGGAGGAGCTTGAAGGACTGCGTACCTTTGCCAAAGAGCGTGACGGGATCGAAGATCTTGCCAGTCATGATGTCGCCTACTACTCCGAGAAGCTCAAAAAAGCGACCTTCGATTTTGATGATACGATGACCAAACCCTACTTTGAACAAAATCGGGTCTTGAACGGACTGCTCGATATCGTCTCTGAACTTTTCGGCGTAACCTTCCAAAAAGCCGAAGTGCCCGTATGGCACGACTGTGTCAAAGCCTTTGATATTTTTGAGGAAGGCAGACTCAGCGGTCGTATCTATTTCGATTTGGAAGCGCGCAAGGAGAAACGCGGCGGGGCGTGGATGCATGACTGGGAGACCCATTTTGTGGATACTGAGGGCAAAGAGCATCTCGCGTCTGCCTTTGTTGTCGGTAACTTCTCGCCGGCAACCGAAAGTACACCTTCCCTTCTGCGACACGATGATGTCGTCACGCTCTTTCACGAGATGGGACACGCCATCCACCACCTCTTTGGCAAGTGTCACGAGCGCTCCGTCTCCGGCATCAACGGCGTGGCGTGGGATGTAGTAGAATTCCCTTCACAGTTTTTGGAGAACTTCGCCTACGAAGCGGCAATCCTGAAACGCTTCGGGTTCCATTACGAGACCGGAGAGCCCGTCAGCGATACCCTTCTGGCAAAGATCAAGGAGACCAAGAACTTCCAAGCGGCACTGGGTATCCTCAGACAGGTGGAGTTCTCCCTTTTTGACTTCAAGTTGCACCAGCGTCTCTACCAAGGGGAGGAGGTACAGCAGCTTCTTGATACCGTCCGAGAGAAGACCACGCTGCTTAAACCTCCACGTTACAACAAGTTCCAGCACGGATTTGCGCATATCTTTGCCGGAGGCTATGCGGCGGGGTACTACTCCTACAAGTGGGCGGAGGTACTCAGTGCCGATGCCTTCTTTGCCTGTCTGGACGAAAAAGAGGGCTTTGACAAAACCCGCGCCAAAGGGTACAAAGAGATCATCCTTGCCAACGGTGCGGCAAAAGAGATGAGCGAACTCTACACAGAGTGGATAGGACGCAAACCGCAGGTTGAGAGCCTTATCAGACTCTACGGTATAGGTGAGGAGGGATGATGAAGGAGTACGGCTACCTGCTTGCCACCATCGTCGCACTCTTTGGGATCATCCTTGCGGGTGCCTATTTCAGTCCTACTTTCGAAGAGCAAAAAAGTTTTCTGGAGCTTTTCTACCTCAGCGGCGCGCTGCTTTTTGTCTTCTCGGCACTGGTGATCTTCGCGACCATCGGTTTCGGTTCATTCGCTATCTACGGTGCGATCTTCCTTGCCGCGGTGATGGGACTATACGGTGTAGAGGGAGCTGTACTGGTCGTAGCAATGACCTATTTCGTCTGGGGCTCGATCTTCGCAATGCAGGTACTGCTCTTCTATCATCACCTTAAAACCGCCACAGAGTGGTTCAAAACACGCTACACCTTCAAAAGCTTCTACTACGAGTACCGTGTCTTCTATCCGATGCTGTGGGTAGCATACTTCTTTTTGGAGTTCATTCCCAGCATTGTCTATCGGGAGGATTTTTTGAAGTTTGTCCCCTCAAACATACTAGAAGAGATGAAACACACTTTAGAGTAACAGAACAATCCTGCATATCACATCATAATCCCAAAAGTTTATGTTACAATCTTCCAATTCGGTCAACTTCTCAACAAGATATGACCGTTGAGGAGTATACAATGAACCTTTTATCTTTCTATAAACGATCGCTACACAGGTCTGCAATGTTTCTTATACCGGCTTGTGGTATTCTCTTGAATGCATGTGGTGAGCCTCCTGTAGAAGGAGACAAATATCCTGATATCCCTACATTTCCGAGACATACCAATCCAAATATCATTATTAAACCCTTTGCCAACTTTAAAAATCCACCTATGCAAAAAGGAAACTATATTTTTGGATGGGGAGAAGACCTCTACTCTCATAAAGGAACAGGTTTTTTGATCTATGATAGACACTTTCATCTTCTCAAAGTCCTAAAACCCAAAGCAAGAGAAGGAGAGACCGTTCTTCCAAATATTGATGTACGCAACGGTATATACATCTATACATCACAAGGAATGAGAGCTACTCGTGTCTACAGACTTCAACTCCCTTCATTTCAGAAACAGAAAATTCCTATCTACAAGCTCAAGAATATCCATAAAAATGCATTCTCAAAAGAGGCTATTGCCAAAAAGTACGACCGGCTCATCAAACGTGCTGCATCCAATCAAGACTATTTTGATAAAGATACATATATAGCGAGACTGGGAGAACAGGAAAAGGCAAAAATGCTTTTTTCAAATGGTATTCAGCGCATCATGCATCTCGATGAGAGTAGCTCGATTCTCATCTACAAAGATCGTATCATTGTAATACAATACCAATATAACAAAAAATGGACTCCTTACAAATATAATTCCGGATATGGCACGCGGGTGTCATATATTGGAACAGCAAACTCCTTTTCAAAGTCGGTTACAAGAAATGTCAATCTTAGCTACTATGGACTTGGCTCGGATACGGCATTGGGGTATGACTATATTTCATTGAAAATAGGGAATGAGCGTACTAAGACAAAAGTAGACAACTGTAATAAGAAAACCGGTCTCTATATCCTGTATAAGGATCAGCATAAAGTCATAGTCATGCCTAGTGAAAACACCAATCGTTGGTACATTGTTAGAAAGAGATAAGAGGTACACACTTCCCAACATCTTGGGGTGTGTATATAGGCGTATATAGTGTACTCTACTTCTTCGGTGAGGAAGTATTCCCAAACCCGAAGAATCGTTTGATACGCTCACAGATCGTCATCGAACCTGTCTCGATTCGGCACACTTCCGTCTCTTCAAAATCCCCTACCAACGTCTTGATACGCTCCGGCTGCTTCTTGCCCTCGATGATGAAGCGCAGAGCATTGAGGCGGATGAAGCCTTCGGCATCCTTCTGATTGTAGACATCGTCCGCTTCGAAGGTGGAGTGCTCTTCGGAGTAGAGAGAGTTCTCAGACTTACGTCCTACCACGATGACATTGCCCTTGTAAAGCTTGAGACGTACCTCACCGTTGACCTGCTCCTGTGTCGCATCGATAGCGGCTTGCATCATCTTGCGCTCGGGAGACCACCACAGACCGTTATAGATGAGTTTGGCATATTTTGGCATCATCTCATCTTTGGCGTGTGCCTCTTCACGGTCAAGGGTGATCGACTCGATGGCACGGTGTGCTTTGAGCATGATCGTCCCGCCCGGAGTCTCATAACATCCGCGTGCTTTCATCCCCACCATACGGTTTTCGACGATATCGATACGCCCGATCCCGTGCTTCTTGCCGTAGGTGTTGAGCGTCTCGAGGATCGTTGCCGGGCTCATCTCCTCACCGTTGATCGCGACAGGGTCACCGTGCTTGTAGGTGATGGTGATGTACTCCGCCTTGTCCGGTGCCTCTTCGGGAGAGACCGACCAGAGCCACATATCCTCTTCGGGTTCATTGTAGGGGTTCTCCAGCCACTCTCCTTCGTAGGAGATGTGCAGCAGGTTCGCATCCATCGAGTAGGGCTTCGGCTTCCCTTTTCCGTCGATGTCGATACCGTGTGCTTTGGCATACTCAAGCAGTTTGGTGCGGGAGTTGAGATCCCACTCTCTCCACGGCGCGATGACCGCGATGTCCGGATCGAGTGCCAGATACCCAAGCTCGAAACGCACTTGATCGTTCCCTTTGCCCGTCGCACCGTGACTGACCGCATCCGCACCCGTCTCGTGGGCGATCTCGATCTGCTTTTTGGCGATAAGCGGACGCGCGATGGAGGTACCCAGCAGATACTCCCCTTCGTAGATCGCATTGGCTCTGAACATCGGGAAGACGAAATCTTTGACAAACTCCTCACGCAGATCGAGGATAAAGATATTCTCCGGCTTGATCCCCATATCAAGCGCCTTCTGGCGTGCCGGCTCCACCTCTTCACCCTGTCCGAGGTCTGCGGTGAAGGTCACCACCTCACAGTTGTACTCATCCTGAAGCCATTTGAGGATGATACTCGTATCCAGCCCGCCGCTATATGCCAATACGGCTTTTTTGATCTCTCTTTTTGCCATTTCTACGCCTTGCATTAAAATTATATTGCCG
>CAYPWA010000063.1:0-6318 GCA_964414325.1 uncultured Sulfurovum sp.
ATGCTGGACTGCTGCTGCACCATGTCCCGATGACCGCCAAGCGTGTGACGGGGATCGTCAGTCGCGGGGGCTCGATCATGGCGAAGTGGATGATCCACCACCACAAGGAGAACTTCCTCTATACACACTTCGAAGAGATCTGTGAGATCATGAAGGCCTATGACATCACCTTCTCATTGGGAGACGGTCTGCGCCCTGGATCGGTCGCCGATGCCAATGACGAAGCGCAGTTCGCGGAGCTCAAAACCTTGGGAGAACTGACAAAAATTGCGTGGAAGCATGATGTGCAGGTACTCATCGAAGGTCCCGGACACGTACCGATGCATATGATCAAGGAAAATATGGAGAAGCAGCTTGAGTACTGTCACGAGGCACCGTTCTATACACTCGGACCGTTGACGACGGATATCGCACCGGGATATGATCATATCACTTCGGGTATCGGTGCGGCGATGATCGGCTGGTACGGTACGGCGATGCTCTGCTATGTCACTCCCAAAGAGCACCTCGGACTGCCTGACCGTGACGATGTCAAAGAGGGACTGATCACCTACAAGCTTGCCGCACACGCAGCGGACATTGCCAAAGGACACCCCGGTGCCATCGCACGGGATCATGCGATGAGTCTGGCACGCTTCGAGTTTAGATGGGTCGATCAGTTTAACATTGGACTTGACCCTGATCGTGCGCGTGAGTACCACGATGAGACGATGCCGATGGAAGCGGCGAAGTCCGCTCATTTCTGCTCTATGTGCGGGCCGAAGTTCTGCTCCATGAAGATCTCTGCAGAGGTACGTGACTATGCCGCAGCGCAGGAAGAGGGTCTTAGCCCCGAAGAGATCCAGAAGGGAATGGATGAGATGAGTATGAAGTTCCAGGAGCTTGGCGGGGAAGTGTATGTTCCTGCGGAACAAGTGAAGAGTGAAGAGTGAAAAGTGAAGCGTTGAGGTATGCATTGCGTGGCAATGCTACTGTGGTTTGATTGTCACTTTTGTACTTTTTGTGCAGATCTTGTAGGGGTGCCCCTACGAAGAATAAAAGGATAGAGAATGAACATCGCTATTGCAGGTGCGGGACTGGCAGGGCGTGTCGTGGCACTGAATCTGCTGCGGGCGTATCCGGAGTGCAGCATCACCTTTTTTGACAAAGACTCCAAAGAGGGGGTCAGTGCTGCGGGGTTTACCGCTGCGGGGATGCTTGCACCCTATGCGGAGCTGGAGACAGCAGAGTCGGTGATCTTTGAGCTTGGACAGCGTTCTATCGAGCTGTGGCCCGATCTGCTCAAAGAGATCGGGCTGTATGACGGCTATCAGCAGAAAGGAACGGTGATCACGGCACACCCTCAGGATATGGGGGAGCTGGAGCACTTTATCCAACTGTTGCGCTATAAGGTCGATACCGTCGGAGAGATCGAGGACTGCAACGGGGGAGAGATCGGTGCACTTGAGCCCGATCTGGCGCAGCACAAGAAGGGCTTTTTTATCCCCTCTGAAGGAGTAGTGGATGCGCAGCGTTTTATGGCGTTTAGTGTCAATTACTTTGACCGATTTGAGAATGTGTCGTTTCGGGAGTATACCCCCGTGACACACATTGAAGCGGGTAAGGTCTATACCGATGAGGGTGTGGAGTACTTCGACTGGGTCTTCGACACCCGTGGGCTGGGTGCCAAAGAGCACTTTGATGACCTGCGCGGTGTACGCGGCGAGGTGCTTTGGGTAGAGGCGAACGATATCGACATCACCCGTCCCACACGCCTGATGCATCCGCGTTACAAACTCTACATCGTGCCGCGAGGCAGCGGTTGTGAAGGGATCGATCTGGAGTATTGTAAGGATTGTAAACTCTCTCAGACGACCGGATACAAGCGTTACATTATCGGAGCGACGGAGATCGAAAGTGAGGATTTCTCTCCTATCTCGGTGCGCTCTTCGATGGAACTCCTCTCGGCACTCTATACGGTGCATCCGAGTTTTGGAGAAGCACGGGTGGTCAACTCCGAGACCAACTGTCGTCCGGCATTTAGGGACAATCTGCCGCGTATCGAGAATGAGAAGGGGTTGACACGGATCAACGGGCTTTACCGGCATGGGTACCTGCTCTCGCCTGCAATCGTGGAGAAGGCATTGTCTGAAGGATTCAAACGCTATAGAAAGGTGCTGTGAGGACACAGCACCCTACAAGATATTTAATTGATTGAGGTAGGGTGCAGTCTCCTGACTGCACGCTGTAAAGGAGAAAAGATGCAAGTTGTTGTAAATGGTGAAAGCCAAGAGATAGCTGAGGAGACAACGATTATGGTGCTGATGGAACAGCTTGGGTACGACAAAGGGGTCGGTGCAGTTGCAGTCAATATGACCTTTGTCCCTTCGGATGGCTATGCGACCACTGTGCTTCACGAGGGTGATGAGGTGGAGATACTTGCACCGGTGTGTGGGGGATGATAGCGTATCCATGATTTGGGTACCCACAAGGGATACCCCTACGGATGAGAAACGAAAATTTTGTGTAGGGACAGGTCTTGTGCCTGCCCTCCTAGAGATAAGGAATAACAGATGACACACTCAATGCAAACAAAGGAAAATAGCTGGGAGATCGGTGGCAAACGATTGACATCGCGGATGTTCATCGGCTCGGCACTCTATCCTTCTCCTTCAGTGATGGAGGCGTCGATACGCGCATCGGGTGCGCAGGTGGTAACCGTCTCGCTGCGCAGGCAGGGGGTCAACAAGGATGCGGGAGAAGGATTCTGGCAGATCATCCGTGATATGGGTGTATCGGTACTGCCCAATACCGCAGGGTGTCACTCCGCCAAGGAGGCGATCACCATCGCACAGATGGCACGGGAGGTCTTCGGTACCCACTGGATCAAGCTGGAGGTGATCGGAGACCAGTACAATCTGCAGCCAGATCCCTATGAGACGGTAGAGGCGGCAAAGGTACTAGTCAAAGAGGGATTTGAGGTCTTTCCTTATACGACGGACGATCTGGTCGTTGCCAAGAAGCTTGTCGATGCGGGGTGTAATATTCTGATGCCGTGGGGCTCTCCCATCGGTTCGGGTAAAGGGCTGATGAACCCTTACAATCTTACGGCGATACGCGAAGCCTTTCCGGATATGCCGCTCATCATCGATGCGGGGATCGGTAAACCCTCCCATGCGATAGCGGCGATGGAGCTGGGCTATGACGGCATTTTGCTCAACTCCGCTGTTGCACTGGCACAAGACCCCGAAGCGATGGCAAAGGCGTTTGCACTGGCAGTCGAGGCGGGACGGATGGGATATGAAGCAGGCGCGATGCCTGAGCGTGAACTCGCCTCTCCCTCCACGCCGACGGTAGGGACACCGTTTTGGCACCAGAATCAATCGTAGCGGTTGCTACGATTGAAGTGAATAATGAATAGTGTTGGTAAGCATTGCATCGTAATGCATTAATAAACAAGGAGAGAAGATGCATTTCCCAAAATGTGACAACACCCCTTTGGGGATCTACCCCATCGTAGACAGAGCGGATAAACTATTGCCTTTGTATGAATGCGGTATCACAACGGCGCAGCTTCGTATCAAGGATATGGAGGGGGAGGTACTTGAAAAAGAGGTGATTGAAGCGATTGCACTCTCCAAGCAATATAATGCACGTTTTTTCCTCAATGACTACTGGCAGCTTGCCATCAAGCATGGTGCTTACGGGGTGCATCTGGGGCAGGAGGATATACAAGAAGCCGATATCGAGGCGATCCACCGTGCAGGGCTACGACTGGGGATCAGTTCGCATACTCCCAAAGAGATCGAGATCGCACTGGGTTTTGCTCCTTCCTATTTGGCTATAGGCCCGATCTTTGAGCCCATCTCCAAGAAGATGGCGTATGAGAATGTGGGGATTGGAAGACTGGCAGAGTGGGCGGCGTATGTGGACTATCCGATCGTGGCGATAGGGGGAATCACACAGGAGAACATCGCCGATGTCGCCGCTACGAAGGCAGCCAGCGGGATCGCGATGATCTCAGCGGTGCTGGATGAAGGCGGTAGTGTCTCCAAAGCACAGACCATACAGCTCATGGAAGCGGTCGCACCCTATGGTTACTGAGCATACACCGACCGTATTGGCGATTGGAGGGTTCGATCCCTACGGCGGGGCGGGTACGCTGATCGATACTAAGACCATCCATGCACTTGGCGGATATGCGTTGTGTGTGGTCACGGCAGTTACTGCACAGAACTCTCAGGGAGTCACACGGGTGGAGGCTGTCAGCCCGCAGATGCTCCGTGCACAGCTTGAGACGCTGCTGGATGAGATCGAAGTCGATGCGGTCAAGATAGGAATGCTTGCCAATGCCTCTTTGATCGAAGTGGTCGCCGACGTGCTCAAACAGAATCGTTTGACCAATATTGTACTCGATCCTATTCTTGTCAGCAGTAGTGGCAAAAGACTACTGGAAGAGGAGGCTATAGAGGTGATGGTGGTCAAGCTTTTTCCTCTATGCCGTCTGATCACCCCCAATCTGGATGAGACCAATGCCCTGCTGCAAACCGACTTTGGGGGAAGTGCCAAAGAGATACCCAAAATGGCGGAGGGGCTTTTCTCTCTGGGTGCACGGAGTATCCTCCTCAAGGGCGGGCATACGATCGAGGAGGATGCAGCGGACACACTGGTCGAACTCTCCAATATGACACGTTTTGCCACACCGCGTGTCACCACCACCCATACACACGGTACGGGATGTCTGCTCTCCTCTGCCATCGCCACGTTTCTTGCCCGAGGAGATAGCCTGACAGAGAGTGTCAAACAGGCGAAACATTTCCTGTACGAAAAGCTTGAGGCATCCTCCTCTTTACAGCTTCGTTATCACACAGATGCCGAGGAACGTAAAGAGCCCATTTTTTGATTAAGTCTCGTTTTATCTTATTTGAGTATATTCGCACTATCAACACTCTCGGGGTGCTGTTATCGACAGCTGAGAATACCACCCGCAGAACTTGAACCGGATCATACCGGCGTAAGGAAGAGTTGTACTGCGTATATTCCCAATATCTGCAATCTACATCTTTTCCTGCTTATTACCATTAAACAGGAATAACAATGCAAACAAAATCGATTACACTTTCATTGATCGCCGCTACTTTGATGAGCGGTACGGTACTTCAGGCTGACGAGGTTTCGCTTGACCCCATCGTGGTCGGAGCGGATTTTAGAGAAGAAAACCTTTCCAGAGTAGCAGCAAGTGTAGCGGTACTTGGAGAAGATCAACTGTATGACAAGTCGCACGAGTCTTTCGTGGAAACCGTTGCATCGGTTCCAAACGTGAATTTCAGTGCGGGTGCCTCCAGGGCAAAATATATACAGATACGCGGTATTGGAGAGAGGAGTCAGTTCGAGACGACGGTCAATCCTTCCGTAGGTCTGATCGTAGACGGTATTGACTACTCACAAAATACTTTGGGTGCGACACTGTATGATGTGAAGCAAATAGAGGTGTTTCGGGGAAGTCAGGGAACGACATTTGGTGCGAATGCGTTAGCGGGTATCGTGCTGGTGGAGAGCAATGAACCGACCGATGAGGCGGGTGGTCATGTTGAAATGACGGCAGGCAACTACAATACCCGTGCATTTGGTGTAACGATCAACGCACCGATCGTTGCCAATAAGCTTCTGTCACGCTTTTCTATTTACAAAAACAGCAGTGATGGATATATGCGCAACCGATATCTGGGGCGTGACGATACGAACAATATCGATGAGCTTACAGCCAAAGCGAAATTGCGTTGGTTTGTCAGTGATGCACACACGATCGATCTTACCTATATCCATAACAACATTGATAACGGGTACGATGCCTTTACGCTGGACAACAGTCGTAATACCTACTCCGATAGACCGGGAAAAGATACGCTCAAAATGGATGCCTTGGCACTGAAGTCCACCTACCGGTTTGCAGAAGAGGCACATCTGATCACGGCATTGAGTTTGTCGAATGCTGATTCTCTTTACAGTTATGATGAAGATTGGAGTTATGTTGGACAGTTTGATCCTGCTTTATGGCCCTATAGCTGGTTCGATTCGTATGCCCGCAAGAAAAAACAGTGGGATATGGATATCAGGCTGGTATCGGATGAAAAAGGAAAACTCTTTGACAACACGACGGCATGGACGGTAGGGTTATACTACAAATCCTATGACGAAACACTGCATAGAAGTCATGATATGGATGGAACGATCGCTCTTTTCGATAGTGATTACAGCGCTCGCAGTCAGGCGATCTATACGGAGTTGAATACGGCATTGACCAGCAAGCTTTCATTGATCACCGGATTACGTGTAGAA
>CAYPWA010000064.1:0-6222 GCA_964414325.1 uncultured Sulfurovum sp.
CGAGCATCCCTTTTTCATGCATGCTCATCGCGACATTGAGGGCGGTTTGTCCTCCCATGGTGGGCAGGATCGCATCGACATTCTCTTTTTCGATGATCTGCTCAATCACCTCTTCAGTGATCGGTTCGATATAGGTACGGTCGGCAAACTCTGGATCGGTCATGATGGTAGCAGGATTGGAGTTGATGAGAACGACACGGTATCCAAGCTCTTTGAGCGTCTTTGCCGCCTGGGTGCCGGAGTAGTCAAATTCACAAGCCTGTCCGATAACGATAGGACCTGATCCGATAAGTAGAATGGTTGAGATGTCTTCGCGTTTTGGCATGGAGAGATACCTTTGGTTTTTAGTTTGATATTATAGTCAAAGGAGGCAAAAAACGCCCTTAAAAAGGGCACTTTTAGAAGAGGTCGAGTGTGGTATCCATTACTTTTTTTCTATGGGGCTTCGGAGTGATCGGTTTTGGTTTTGTTTTGACCGGTTCCGTCACTTCTACAGGTACTTCAGGTTCGATCGTCTCCGCTTGCGTCTGGTCAATACGATCTGGAATGCTCGATACCTCCGGCAGCGTGTTGTTTTCGTCAACGATTGGTTCGGAGACTATGGTTGCATTCCCCTCCAGGCTGATATTCTTATCATTGGGACATGGATCGGAAAGGTTGGTGATATTGCGGTCAAATCCGCGTGTCAGTGTCGCTCTGGCATCTTCTATCAGGAAAAAAACTTGAGGATGGAAGATGTCGGCATAGGTTTTGATATAGGCAACTTTATAGGCACTTTGTACTTCCACTTTGGTGACAATGCCTACAGGAAGATTGGCAAAGAAAATATTGTCAAGTCCGGATGTGACGACCTTCTCTCCCTTTTTGATCTTGTGCCACTTAGGAATGAACTTGACGATCATACGGTTCTTCTCCAGACCAATTGCGATCCCGGGAGCCTGCTCTTTACCTATAAAAACGGCGAATCGGCACTGGGGATCAGAAGTAAGATAGCCGTAGAGCTGATTGTTTTTGAGCCTTGCAATACCTGCGACAACACTGTCCTGCATCAGACCATAGATTTTTTGCTTGTGCAGGCCTTTCGGTTTTGTCAGAATGATCTGCGAAAAGCTGTTAAGTTTGACATAGGAGATGGTACTGGTCAGTGCGATGTTGTGTACAGGCAGTTTGCTGAGTCTGGGAAGTACCTCATAGATATCTTTGACCTGTTTGATATAGTGTGTCTGCTCAAGAAGTCTTTTACGCAGGATACGGTTCTCTTTGCTCAGTCTTTCAATGGACTCCTGCTGAAAAAGATAGCTCTGACCTTTGTCTTCAAGTTCCTGTGTGAGGGCTTTATAGTTCTGTTTGATGGGATTGATAATATTCAAAAGAGTATTGGTAATGCGATCATCGTTACGTGTAAGCAATACTCCCAGCACAAGGAGCAGGAGTATGATGATAAAGATTCTAGTCTTCATATGCCATTTGCTGGAGCATATCTATCTCATCGAGGGCTTTCCCCGTGCCTTTGGCAACAGCAAGAAGCGGATCTTCGGCGATATAGACCGGCAGCTTGACCACATCGGAGAGATATTTGTCAAGTCCGCGGATAAGGGCACCGCCTCCTGTAAGGACGATACCGTTCTCAACGATGTCTCCCGCCAGTTCCGGCGGTGTATGCTCTAGAACATCTTTAAGTGCTTCGGCGATCTCCTCAATGGAGTCTTTCATGGCTGCACGGATATGTTCAGAGGTAATCTCAACAGCCGTCAGGCTTCCCTCTACCTGATCACGACCGCGTACCGTTGTGACCAGTTCTTCCTCAAGCGGTATCGCCGTACCGATCTTGATCTTGAGCTCTTCGGCGACTCTTTCCCCGATGAGAAGGTTAAAATTCTTTTTGACGTAATCTACGATCGCCTGATCGATATGGTCGCCTGCAATCCGGATCGACTTGCTCTGTACCAGACCGCCAAGTGAGGTGACACCGATCTCGGTCGTACCACCGCCAATGTCGACGACAAGGTTTCCGTTGGGATCTTTGACCGGGATGCCCGCACCGATCGCAGCTGCCATCGGCTCTTCGATCAGATAGACATAGCGAGCTCCGGCATTCTCTGCAGAGTCCTTGACCGCACGACGCTCGACCTGTGTCAGTCCGTAGGGAACACAGATGATGATACGGGGAGAGAAGAACCCCTTGCGTTTATGTGCCTTTTCGATGAAGTATCGGATCATCATCTCAGTCACTTCGAAGTCGGCGATGACCCCGTCTTTCATCGGACGGATCGCACGGATATTGCCTGGTGTCTTTCCGACCATATCTTTCGCTTCCTGTCCGACGGCAAGGATGCGCTGCTGTCCGTGCTTATCATACTGAATCGCGACGACGGATGGCTCGTTGATGCTGATCCCTTGTCCTTTGACAAGTACCAGTGTGTTTGCCGTACCAAGGTCGATCGCCAGATCGTTGGAGAACATTCCCAATATTTTTTTGAACATACTGATTATCCTTTAGTGTGTGCTATGCGCTTTTTTGCTGTTTGACATAGAGTGGCTTCTCACCTTTGGAGACGACCTCTTCGGTAATGATCACCTCATAGCCTTCAAGCTCGGGAAGTTCGTACATAATATCAAGCAGGATCTCTTCCATGATCGATCTCAGCCCTCTTGCTCCAGTCTTCCGATCCAGCGCTTTCTGGGCGATCATTGAGAGTGCCTCTTCCTCGAATGTCAGTGTGACACCGTCTATCTCAAAGAGTTTTTGGTACTGTTTGACCAGAGAGTTCTTCGGTTCGACAAGGATGCGTACCATATCCTCCTTGGTGATCTCGCCAAGGGTTGCCAGTACATGCAGACGCCCGATCAGTTCAGGGATCAGTCCGTAGGTGACCAGGTCATCCGCTTCAACCATATGCAGCAGGTTCTCCTCTTCTTTTTTAGAGCGTTTCGTTTGACCGAATCCAAGGGTGTTGGAACCGAGTCGGCGTTTGAGGATATCGTTGAGTCCGTCGAACGCTCCGCCGCAGATAAAGAGGATGTTGGAGGTATCGATCTGGATAAAATCCTGGTTGGGGTGTTTACGTCCGCCTTTGGGCGGGATGTTGACCACTGAGCCTTCGATCAGCTTGAGCAGTGCCTGTTGTACCCCTTCTCCGGAGACATCACGGGTGATGGAACGGTTCTCTCCCATACGTGCGATCTTGTCGATCTCATCGATAAAGACAATCCCCTGTTCGGCACGCTTGGGGTCACCATCAGCTGCCATGAGCAGTTTGGTAAGGATGTTCTCCACATCCTCTCCGACATATCCCGCCTCGGTGAGATTGGTCGCATCGGCGATCGCGATAGGTACATTGAGGAATCGTGCAATGGTCTGAGCCAGCAGAGTTTTCCCCGATCCGGTAGGACCAATGAGAAGGACGTTGGATTTGGAGATCTGTGTATCATCTTCGACGTTATCTCTGAAAATACGCTTGTAGTGGTTATACACGGCGACAGAGAGGGTCTTTTTGGCATTATCCTGTCCGATAACATACTCATCGAGCATCGCATTGATCTCTTTGGGTGTGTAGAGCACATGGGTCTGTGCATCATACGCCTCCTGAGACTCCTCCTCTTCACCGAAGAGTATTTTGTATGCCGATATGACACAGTTGGAACAGATGTAGGCACTCTCTCCCGCAATGAGCGGATTCTCTTCGCTTTCGGTGGCAGCACAGAAGCTGCAGGCTTTATGTGGCATGGTATATCCTCGATTGGTAAATATTCGTTTGTTCTATTATACTATTTTCGGGTAAACGGTATCCCGCGTTTGGAAGTCTTGATGAACATGGTCAAAGACTTTACATAGGGTGATTCACTGGTCTCGAAGAGTTCTTGTGCTACTTCCTGAAGTGGCTTACCCTGTTCGAACAGCTCTCGGTAGGCACTCTTGAGTGCATTGATCTCATCACGTTCGATCTTTCTTCGCAGACCTGTCAGGTTCAGACCGCGAAGTACCGCACGGTTGCCTTCTGCGAGGCAGTAGGGTGGGATGTCCTGTGCGACCGCGGAAGCACCGCCGATCATCGCATAGTCCCCGATATGGACAAATTGATGTACCGGTGTCAGTCCGCCGATGACCACATGGTTGCCAAGCTCTACATGCCCGGCAAGGGTCGCTCCGTTGGCAAGGATGCAATGGTCCCCCAGAATCACATCGTGTCCGAGGTGGACATATCCCATCAGAAGGTTGTGATTGCCGATCTTGGTGACCATCCCGCCACCTTTGGTACCGGGGTTGAGCAGGGTGAATTCACGGATCGTATTGTCGTCACCGATGATCAGCTCACTCTCCTCACCATCGTACTTGAGATCCTGCGGGATCGTTCCAACGGCGGCATGTGGAAAGATACGGTTACGTTTACCGATGGTGGTGAACCCCTCAATCACAGCGTGAGAAGCAACGGTGGTATCATCACCGATCGTGACATGAGAACCGATATAGGCGAATGCCCCGACAGAGACATTATCGCCCAGTACAGCTCCCTCTTCGATGACGGCAGTTGGATGAATTAGTGCCATCTACTTGTCCACGATCATGGCTTTGAGTTCAGCCTGTGCAACTACTTTGTCATCGACATAGGCTTTGGCATCAAGCTGCCAGACCGCCCCTTTGTTCTTGATGACATTGATCTTGTAAACCAGCTGGTCACCCGGAGTGACCGGAGAGCGGAACTTCGCCTTGTCGATGCTCATGAAGTAGACCACTTTATTTTCGATCTCTTCCTGTGATGCACCGTCCATACTTTTAAAGGCAAGTACACCGCCAGCCTGTGCCATCCCTTCGATGATCATGACACCGGGATAGATCGGATGATCCGGAAAGTGTCCCTGAAAGACAGGCTCGGAGATAGAGACATTCTTGTAGCCCTCAATATACTCACCTTCCTTCAACTCGGTGATTCTGTCAACCAACAGGAAAGGGTATCGGTGGGGAAGTATCTTTTGGATTTCAACAACATTATATAACACGTGCAAACCTTTGTAGTCTAAAATTCGCTTATTTTATCTTAATGTTGGTAAAAAATGGTTGAGAGTAATATTACCCAAGTATTACCAGTACCTCTTTGACATCGCTGTAGGCTTCGGCCTCCAAAACAAGTTCTATTTTGTTGCCGGGGATCTCTTCGACGACGATGAGTGCAGAAAGGTCGTAAGGGTCGAGGCCTATCTTTTGGCGCAGTGTGACCTCCTGTTCAAATGAGGGCGGATCGAAGATAAGCGAAGTGATATCGGTATAGGCGGTTTGCATGATTTCATTGTAACGCTTACGTGTGATAAACTTGACCTCATCACGGCTCATATAGTGCATCTCGTTTACTTCATACTCTATCTTGCCGCGTGTATAAGTACTTTTGAGGGTCGAATAGGGGAGGATATGGGCGGGGATGACCTCTTTGCGTACCTTGAGCATCCCAAACTTGAGTCGCCAGTTGAGGAAGCGTTGTTTGACGATCTTGTGAGGGATCTTCTGCTCCTCAAGCTCCCACCGTTTTTCGTAGAGTGCGATGCGAGCTTCGATCGACTCGGGTTGTATCTGCCCCGAGATCGGTACGAAGAGTTCATCGGCAAGCTTTTGCTGCTGATCACGCTGCATGGTCAGCCCAAAGAGACAGCCGCAGTAGTCCTGACGATAGAGCGCATCCTCTTTGGCAAGGATGTTCTGCTCCTGTGTGCCTGAGGCTTTGCGATAATCCGGTGCGATGAACGTGACCCCGAAACGCTTGGCAAGGGCATCACCGGCGGTTTTAAGCTGTTTGAGCGACTTCTTGGGGGAGGTGAGCAGGGTGGAGGTGAAGGTGTGCTCTCCCAGTTGTGCCGCCTTTTGTGCAGTGACCTCAAAACGTCGATCAAAGCAAACCGCACAGCGCGCCCCCTTTTCGGGCTCCTTTTCCAACCCTCTGACCGCCTCCAGCCACGCTTCGGTATCATACTCCCCCTCGATCAGATCGATCCCTAGCATCCTGCAGCTGCGTTTGACATCGAGCAGACGTAGATAGTACTCCGAATAGGGGTGGATATTGGGGTCGTAGAAGAAGCCTGTAAGCTTCTCGTCGGGGTAGTCTTTTTGGAGTTTTTGAAGGAAGTAGTGGCTGTCTACGCTGCAGCAGATATGGACTAGCATTTCGACACCTCTGGTGTCGGAGTGAATAGTGAATAGTGAATAGTGAATAGTTTTGGTATGCATTGCTGTGC
>CAYPWA010000065.1:0-6199 GCA_964414325.1 uncultured Sulfurovum sp.
CTCTGGCGATATTGATAAAGTCCGCACCGTAGCAGAGGAGTTCGACCACATCATCAGCAGTCAGCACCTTCTCTGCGGCGATGATACGGATCTCTTCGCGAAGTCCGTGCGCTTCGAGCACCTCAGAGACGATCCGAAGCGCGGGACGGATAGGCAGTCCGATACGACTCATCATCTCCAGCGGTGCCGTAGCACTTCCCCCGTCCCCACCGTCTATGGTGATAAAGTCCGGCAGTGCTCGCCCCTCTTCCTTGCGTTTTTTAAGATGGATCGCATAGGCTTCAAACGCCTCTACTGAAGAGATGACGATCTTGAAACCTACCGGTTTTTTGGAGAGCCCCTGAAGCTTCTCTACAAAATCGAGCAGTTCTGGTATAGTATGAGCATACGGAAATCGGTTGGGACTGATGAGATCCCTGTGTGCCGGTACACCTCTGTAGTAGGCGATGTCGTCACTCACTTTTGTTGCAAGAAGTTTGCCTCCCGTCTGTTTGGCACCCTGCGCGATCTTGATCTCTGTCATCCGGCAAAAACGCATCACTTTTTGATAGCGTATCGGATCGAATACCCCATTCTCATCACGCACCCCATAAAGTCCGCTCCCCATCTGGAAGATGATATCCGGAAGTCCGGCGGGGACCTCCTTAGGGAACACCGAAAGATCACTCTCCCAGTCGATACGGAAATAGACCAGTTTCTCATCATCGAAGATGAACGTCCCTCTGTCCTTTTGGCGTACGACCATCTTGCGGTAGACACGCTGTGCGATCTCCGCGTTGGTAAAGAACTTCAATATCCGGTAAACACTCTTGGCAAACCATGTCCCCTTGCGAAACGTCAGGTAGTCGGCACTGCATGAACGGCAGTGCAGTGTCGAGAGGAAGTTGGAGGTAAGTCCCCCCTCTCCGGTATTGATAGGGAAGTGTGCCATTGCAGCACCTTTGGCAAATGCACGTGTCCCCTCCGGTGAGATCGCTCCGTCACTCATCGCCGAACGCCCTATGATACTTTGGGCACGGAAGGGCTCTACACCGCTGTGTTCCCCAAAGACAACGCCGAAGGTCTGCTGAACCTCATCGACCTCATTAACGATATTGGCATGTTTTAGAAGTGTATGCTGATTGGCGAAAGGTTTGGTGGGAGAGAAGGAGAGATAAGGGTTCTGCCCCCGTGCCACCCTGTCGATCCATACCAGTTTCTCGAAAGAGTCAAAGAAGGTTTCATCGCCAAAATACTGCCGCATGGGGTTTCGCATCATATAGAAAAGATAACGCAGTCTCCCTATGAGCGGATAGTTGATGAGCAGTTGGTTCTTTCGCTGCACATAGCGATCGTAGAAAGCGACGTTGGCAAGCACGAAGAGGATCACAAAGAAAAAGAGCTTCCATAGTAGTTCCCACTCTACACTGAAGTCGGAGAAGTAGGCAAGCAGTTGGTCTTTAGGCATCTTTTCCCTCCTTGAAGATCAATGCATCGATACTGTACTTCCCCGGTCCGAATGTCGCAAAGGTCATCAGAAATATCAGATAGTAAAGTGCGATCTCATAGCCGTTGTTGGCTACGGAGAAGCCGTGCGGCAGATGCACAAAAAAGATCGCACCGAGCATCACACAGGCAAGCAGCAGTGATATGAAGCGTGTAAAGAGCCCCAGTGTCAGCAGAATGATCCCTGCCGTCTCGATCGTCGAGACCAGTACTGCAGCCGTATGTGCCAGCGGTATCCCCTCACTGGCGAACCACTTTCCCGTCGCATCTATATCATGTACCTTCATCAGTGCGGGCATCGCAAATCCGTACGCGATCGTCAAACGTGCCAACAGCAGCACGATATGCTTCGGATAGGAGACAAGCACCCGATACTCCGCCATAAAATCCCTCATACTTCACTCCTGCTACACAATCTATTGTTATGCTGCAAGTATAGTTAAGATGTGTGCACTCTTTATGTAAAAAGGATTCTATTGTGAAACAAAAAGGGAAGGTAAAATTTGCCAATGACGGTGACCGTTTTCCTTTGAGAAGGTGATCGCTTATCTGATTTGCCTGAAACGACACTCACCAAGCGTCACGGTCTTGCCCTCTTTGATCGCAGAGAGGATGTAGGCAAGTGTCCCCTCCGCATCGGTCTCGGGCATCTCCTCGGCAATGATACGCAAGGCATCCTCTCTGGATGTCGGTACCCACCGTTTTTCACGCAGAAACTGTGTCTCTACGACACTTTTACTTTTAGACAAGCCCCATCTCCGCAAAAATAGGCTCGACCTCCAGCCACCAGTTCTCAAGTCTGAGTGCGATCTCACTGATCGCTTCGTCTTCTTCTTTCCATTCGCGTATCTTTTGAAGGATCAGTGACTTTTTCTCAGGTTCTATCTGTTCGGAGTTTTCGATCTTCTCAATAACTTTTTCTATTTTCTCTTTCATACTTCAATCCTTATTTTTTTCTTATTCTATTTCAATCTGCACCAATTGTCAACGTCTGAAGACATATTTACTATGTTTAGGTTAAAATAGCACAATAACATTCAAGGATAAATTTTTATGCAACAGACCATACATGACTTCGTCAAGAAAGACTCCTTCTCCGGGATACTGCTGATCTTTGTAACCATCGCTGCGCTGATCCTACAGAACAGCCCTCTCTCTCATCTCTACACGGGCTTTCTCCATACGCCTGTGGAGATCCGTATTGGTGCGTTACATCTTGCCAAACCGCTGCTGCTGTGGGTCAATGACGGACTGATGGCGGTCTTTTTCCTTGTGGTAGGGCTGGAGATCAAGCGTGAGGTGATGGAGGGGCACCTCTCCTCTCTCTCGCAGGCTGCCCTGCCGGGCATCGCCGCACTGGGCGGTATGATCGTGCCTGCGCTTGTATTCATCGCTTTTAACCGTGGTGACTCCTTTGCCATGAACGGCTGGGCGATCCCCACAGCGACCGATATCGCTTTTGCGCTCGGTATCCTCTCGCTGCTTGGCAGCCGTGTACCCCTCTCTCTCAAGATCTTTCTGATGGCACTGGCGATCATCGACGACCTCGGTGCCATCGTCATCATCGCTATCTTCTACACACAGGAGCTTTCACAACTCTCCATCGCTGTTGCTGCGGCGGCACTGGTAGTGCTCTTTGTGATGAACCGTATGGGCGTAACGCGCAAGGCAGCCTATGTGATGGTCGGTATCGTTCTGTGGGTCAGCGTACTCAAATCAGGTGTGCACGCCACCCTTGCAGGCGTGGCACTGGCGATGTTCATCCCCCTCAAATCCGAGGACAAAGAGGGCAAACCCTTCTCTATCGCCCATCAGATGGAACACGACCTGCACTACTGGGTCTCACTGATGATCCTGCCGCTTTTTGCTTTTGTCAATGCAGGTGTCGATCTGAGGGGTATCTCCATGGCAGGGATGCTTGAGAGCGCACCGTTGGGGATCATGGCGGGTCTTTTTATCGGCAAACAGCTTGGGGTATTCAGTTTTTCCTTCATCGCGATCAAACTCGGTCTCGCCAAACTCCCCCAAGGCAGTACGTGGCTGCAGCTCTATGGTGTGGCACTGCTGACAGGGATCGGTTTTACCATGAGTCTCTTTGTCGATACCCTTGCTTTCAATGACACCGACCTCTTCAACTATGCGGATAAACTGGCGATCCTGCTGGGATCGCTTTTCTCGGGTGTAGCGGGGTATCTGGTACTGCGTATGAGCATTGGCAGGAAAGAATAAGCCCTACTTGCTTTCCAATAACGACATCAAGCGATCCGCATAGGGAGCTACGGCAGCAACATCGGCAGGGTCGATTATTCCAAGTGAATTACCCATCATATTCTGCATCATTGGACGCTGCGCTTCAGGCACCTTAGCGAGTTCTTTGTCCATCTGTATCTTTGCCATCGCTCTTGTAATCCTTGCGGAAACGATCATCTCCTCCAATGCACTGCCATACCCTGCCTTTTTTGCCATTGCATCCAGTTCCGACTTTTTACCCGAAAGTTCGATCGCCTTTGCAATGAAAGTATCGTAGCTTACCCCGGGCTTTAGCACATTTGCCGCTCTTTTGAACCCCTCTTCAAGCTTTTTCGAACTCTCATCGCGCTCTTGTTTATGGACTTTGATTGCCTCGATAAACTTATCTATATCAGCTTTACCCAACGGTGTTTTATCTTCGATGGGTGCTGTCAGAAAAGGGAGTATTTTCATACTCTCCTGCATCTGAGCCTGTATCTGGGACATGTCAGGCATACCCTCCGGTGCTCCCATTGGGCTTTGTGCATACAGCTGTACTCCTGTAACCACACTTACAATGCCTGAAAGCAACATACTTTTCCATTTTTTCATGATCTTCTCCTTTGGTTTTGGTTATCTCCATTATAACACAAATGGAACCTTGTAGGCACCAACAATAAGCACCATTTGGGTATAATCGCGGCAACAATAGAGCTAATACTTAGCGTTTAGAGGACAGCGAACATGAGCGACACCAAAAAGAACGTCTACAACCCCAAAGAGATTGAAGAGCACTACTACAAGCTGTGGGAAGAGCGCGGCTACTTCGAGGTCGAAGGCAACAAAGAGATCCAAGAAGCGGACAAGACCTTTGCCATCATGATGCCCCCGCCCAATGTCACGGGGCACCTGCATATCGGACACGGACTGACCTTCACCCTGCAGGACATCATCGTGCGTTACAAGCGTATGGACGGCTACAAGACCCTCTGGCAGCCCGGTACCGACCACGCCGGGATCGCTACGCAGAATGTCGTAGAGAAGCAGCTTCTTGCGGAAGGGACGACCAAAGAGGAGATCGGACGCGAGAAGTTCCTCGAACGCGCATGGCAGCAGAAGGACAACTCGGGCAACGCCATCACAAAACAGCTGCGAAAACTCGGGGTCTCCCCGGCATGGAGTCGTGAGCGCTTCACGATGGATGAGGGACTTGCCAACGCGGTTAAAAAAGCCTTCAAGCAGATGTACGACGAGGGCTACATCGTCCGTGACAACTATATGATCAACTGGTGTACCCACGACGGTGCGCTCAGTGACATCGAGGTGGAGCACGAAGACCATATGGGCAAGCTCTACCATATCCGTTATCCGCTCAGTGACGGTTCGGGTGTAGTCGTGGTCGCCACTACCCGTCCGGAGACCTACTTCGGAGACACAGCGGTGATGGTACATCCTGATGATGAACGCCACAAACATCTTATCGGCAAGACCGTCACCCTTCCCCTGATCGGCAGAGAGGTAGAGATCATCGCCGATGAACATGTCGATATGGAGTTCGGTACCGGATTTGTCAAGGTCACACCGGCACACGACCCCAACGACTACGAGGTCGGCAAACGTCACAACTTAGAATTCATTACGATCTTCGATGAGAAAGGGATCCTCAACGAACACTGCGGTGAGTTCGCAGGGATGGAACGACTCGAAGCACGCCCCGTCATCATGGAGAAGCTGGAGAAAGAGGGCTTTGTCGAGAAAGTCGAGGATCATCAACATCAAGTCGGTCACTGCTACCGATGTAAGAATGTCGTTGAACCCTACATCTCCAAACAGTGGTTCGTCAAAAAAGAGTTCGCCAAATCCTCCATCGAGAAGGTCAATGCCGGTGAAGCACAGTTTTTCCCCGCACACTGGATCAACTCCTACAATGCATGGATGAACGACCTGCGCGACTGGTGTATCTCTCGTCAGCTGTGGTGGGGACATCAGATTCCGGTGATGTACTGTGATGACTGCGGACATGAGTTCGCTTTCGAGGGTGACAAGCCTACTGTCTGTGAGAAATGCGGTAGCAAGCATATCCGTCAGGACGAAGATGTGCTGGACACATGGTTCTCTTCGGGGCTCTGGCCGTTCTCCACACTGGGATGGGGCAACGGTGACGCCTTCAAAGGAGAGAAGTGGTTCGAAGGGGATATGGATGCCTTCTACCCCAACCAGCTGCTCATCACCGGATTTGACATCCTCTTCTTCTGGGTGGCGCGTATGTTGATGATGGGTGAGAATATCACCGGAGAGCTGCCGTTTAAAGATATCTATCTCCACGCGCTTGTCAAAGATGAGAAGGGAGAGAAGATGAGCAAGTCCAAAGGCAACGTCATCGATCCGCTCATTATGATCGAGAAGTACTCTGCGGATGCGCTACGCTTCACCCTTGCCGTGCTTGCCGTACAGGGGCGAGACATCAAACTGAGCGAAGAGAAGC
>CAYPWA010000066.1:0-6186 GCA_964414325.1 uncultured Sulfurovum sp.
CGAATAAGGAGTTCAGTACACTCTTGCAGAAAAGTTCGGAAGTATAGCAGGTTTTTCTCTAAAAAGATAGGGTAAAGATGAAAATAGTGAAAAGGATAAAAAAGAGTGGGAAAATAGAATCTTAGGTACCGGCTACTGAATAGAAATGTACGAGGGTAGTCGATACAACAAAAACTTTTAAAAAGGAGGAAGAATGAAAAAAGTCTTTGCCGATACCTAAGATCTAAACGTAGTATAGCCTAAATAAGATAAAATTAGTCTTAATTAGAAAATTATAATAGTTTTTTGTGTATCTTATCGATACACAAGCCAGTTCTCAAGGCGGAAAACCTCTGCTGTAGCGGGTAGTGCCTTCCACCCGTTACTCTCAAGATACATCATCTTCTGACCGAAAAATCCTACCACATAGCGTTCTTTAAAGATCGCAAAGGCATTGATGGTGAAGGTATTGAAGAGCTCATCGAAGTGTTTTGGGTGTCTGTGATGCTCGAATGCAAGCGTATGTACACAGATAAGCGCATCATGCAGCATCTCATTTTTGGCAAGGCTGCCAGAGAGCACATAGTAGGAGGGGTATGGGATCGCCGGGTCTTCCATCAGGGTGTTGATGTAGAGTTTCTCTTTTCTTTTTGGATACATAGGCGTATCATAGCATCAAAAGGTGTAGAGGCTTAAAAAATATGACATATTGTCATATCTCTTCGATATGCTCCTTCTCTTCCTTGAGTACATAGATATAGGTATCGACATCGAGCTCGTCATAGCGTTCTACGGTCACGGGCACTCTGACAAATTCTTCTCCCTCGAAGCGGTCGAGGAATTCCCAGTGGTTACAGAGGTTGTGTGAGTAGAAGAGGTAGCCGTGTACGGTATCACCCTCAGGGTTAAGTTTGATACCCGGATATCCCATCGATGCCGACCATCCCGCCCCGATAAGATCTCCTTTGACCGTAGCGGGAACAAACTTGCCGACAATCTCTTCGAGCACATGCCCGTTGGGACAGTTTGGCATCAGCGTACCGTAGACAAAGAGTGTCTCCATATCCCATCCTTTGGAAAAAAGTGGTGGGATTGTAGCATACTCTCATCTCTTATGCAAGAGGATCAATCATCCTGCGTCATACGATCGGCAATGATGGCAGTGATCGCATAAAATACATTGAGAATGACCTGCAGTACGACCATAACGATGACCATCAGGAGTACACCGATAGATATCATCGTAGGGTCAATGCCGCCAAGAAGTGTGACAAAAAGAGCGGAAACCATGATCATGACGATAACAAAAGCGATCAACACCAAGCCCAGTAAAGCCATATACTTAAAGTAGACGCCGGTAAAGGCACGACGCCACACATCACCCTTGAAGAGTGAAAAAACAGACTTGAACGCATCACCGAACGTATCGGTACGAATGGTGTTGGCAAAGACAAGAGGTACAAGATAGAGGATGAGTGAGACGATGAGCATGGGAATGGTCATCACAGAAAACAGCATCATAGGGTTCTCCGCAGCAGTATCCCCCGTCATCAAGGCATCTGCCTGTCCCGTAACGGCGAGCATGAAGCCTGCCAGAAAGAGCGTGCCAAGTACGATGACAACCCAGCCGAGATAGGCACCGAATGCCGGTTGCCAATAATTGTTCCAGAGTTTGGAGACGGAGATGCTCTCTATCTCTTCCACGAACATATCCATGGTAGCAGCTTTGTAAAAAACCTTTCCCGTAAAAAGAAACAGAGAAAACATTAAAATCCCGGAGATCACCGTAGCGATCAATCCCAATAACGGGATCTCCGAAAGAAGTGCAAGTACGACGATAATCGCTGATAGCCCCCAGAAGAAACTTTTGTTTAGGCTGTAGACCTCTTTTGTCAGCATGATAGCATATTTGATCGGATGTGCAAGTGCCTGATCGACAATGTTCATCTCTTTTCTCTCTTCCATTGAAAAAACTCCTGTATTGAAATAAGTAAAGATGATATCATACAATCGTTGAAAGCCTTACCAGCTTCCACCACCACCGCCTCCGCCTCCTCCTCCGGAGAATCCTCCACCGCCGGAGAAACCGCTGCCGGCACTACTTTGTGAAGGTGGCGTTGCTGCTTGACTCATACGTGTGTCGAAATCTCTCAAATAAGTGATATTGCCGTGGTACCAGATGGGCGTATCGACATGCATCAGCGAGAAGAAGTTGAGCCAGTATTTGGTCACACCAAAGAGCATGGCGTAAGGCAGCAGCCGTTCCAGGTAGAGCGGGTCAAGTTTGAGTCTGCGTCTGATCTCATCCTCTTTGACCCGCTTGATGAACATTTCCAGTCCCAACAGATGTTTCTGGGCGTAGGCACCTTTTTGTGTAAACTTTCCCATATCTCGGTAGACATAGAAAAAAGCGGCAAGGATCAGGATGAGAACGCCCAGAGGCCCCATGAGCAAAGAGGTGAGTGAAAGACCGTGTTGTGCGGGGATAAAGAGTGCGGGCATCGATCCCGCTGCGGCAAACACCAGCCCCATAAGTCTCTGCATGATGGGCTTTGAGGAGAAAAGCAGAGAGAGCCCTACTGCCCCGAAAACGACAGGAAAGATGAGTACGAAGAGGGCATCCATCCCCATCGTTCTAAACAGTGTATAGAATGTCAACAGTGCAACAGGCAGGAGGAAAAGTGCAGTTTTTGTCAAAAAGCGACGGCGGGTTGTTTGCGGGTTTTCCGCCATATATCCCTCTTCGACCGACCAGCGGTAGAGGTTGTCATTGATGTGGGCAAATCCTGTTTGCAACTTCTGCGCACTCTGTGCATCACCGCTTCGCATCACAAAAAAGCTTTTGTTCTGAAAGAGAAGATTCTCAAGCAGATAGCGCTGATTGATCGTCAGTTTCTCTGCGGGTTTGTCGGTACGCTTGAGGATGGGATCTCCCCGTTTGGGTTGTTCGATCTCGATGTAGCCAAGATGCGCCAGCTCGATGATCGCTGCGGCAAAATCCTTCTCATCAGCCCGTTTGTCCAGCAGCAGTCCCGCCTGAAGTACGCTGATCCCTTTGGGTGGGAGGTATCGAACGGCAATGGAACGGCGGTCGATAAATCCGGCATATCGTTTTTTGATATCGCGAAAGTAGAGCAGGAACCCTGCCAACGCACCCCAGTGCCAGTAACTCATCAGCCATTCCCAAAGCGAGGGGGTGACATTGTCCTGACCGCTTTGTTCGAGTATCCCTTCAGGGAAGGCAAGCTCGACGGTCGCACCTTCATAGGGAGCAAGGTGTGCCACGGTTATTTCAAGTGTATGCGGATCGATCCATCTCGTCTGTGCCGAGGTGCTTGTGGCTCCGTAGCGACCGGTATAGGTGGACAGAGCGATATCCGAAGCGCTCAGTATGTCGGGCAGATGTACTTGGGCACGAATATTGCTGATGGGGATATCCCAGCCGGTACCGACGATGTTCCATCGCACAGCATCGTTTGCCTCGTTCTGTGAGGCAGGAAGCACACCTTTTTGGACGCGGTAGCGTATCTCGAAGCGGTGTTTGCCGCTCAGATAACGGGAGGGATCGCCGATCTTGAGACGTACGATCTCGCCTGTGACTGTACTGCTGTAGCGTTGTTGCTGCCAGGGGATCTGTGCATCGTCCATCGTGACACGAAAGTCACTCAGACCGATATCTTTGATGACACCGCGGTATTTGATCTGATGGGGGATGTCTCGAAATATTCCGTGTTTTTGCAGCGAACCGAAATCGTAGTCGATCCGCTCGGTGATCTGAAGTTCTCCGCTTTGAGCGATCGTGATGGTAACATCAAACCGATCGATCTTCTCGGCAAAAAGCGTGGTCGTTGCTGTGATGAAAAAGAAGAAAAGCAGCAGAAGTATGCGCATAGACTCTGCCTACAAGTCGATCTTGGGCATCTTCTTGACCGCTTCGGACTCCGATTCGTCAAGCTCAAAGTAGTCGCGTTTGGTGAAGTGGTACTTCTGTGCGATCAGCAGATCGGGGAAGGACTCGATCTTGGCGTTGTAGTCTCGGACGATGGCATTGTAATAGCGTCTGGCGTTTTGGATGGCATCCTCTATACTGCTCAGCTCATCTTGAAGTTTGAGGAAGTTGGTATTGGCTTTGAGATCGGGGTAGGCCTCAGCCAGCGCAAAGAGCTTACCCAGTGCGCCCGATAGCATAGAGGCTGCCTCAGCCTTCTCCTCCACACTGTTGGCACTCAAGCCCTTTTGGCGTGCGGCGATGACACGTTCGAGTGTTTCGCCCTCATACTCTTTGTAACCTTTGACCACATCCACCAGCGCGGGGATCAGATCGTAGCGTCGTTTAAGTTGCACATCGATGTCCGACCATGCCGCATCGATCCCTGCACGCAGGGAGACGAGTTTGTTGTAGATCGCGATAGCGTAGAGTACCGCGACAACGATCAGTAGCAAGATGATATTTCCCAAGCTCATAAGAATCCTTCTCTCTCTTTTTGGTTATTATAACAAAATATATTACTTTACAAACAAAGAGCTTTTATGGCATACGACCTCAAAAACAAACTCGTTATCGCGATCTCCTCACGGGCACTTTTCGATCTGGAGGAGGAGAACAGGCTTTTTGAAAAAAAAGGACTGGAGAGGTACTACCGTTATCAGATCAAGAACGAGAACAAGATACTCGGTCGCGGTGCAGCATTCGGTTTTGTCAAGAACCTTTTGCATATCAACAGGCATTTTGACGAGAAGATCATAGAGGTGATCGTCCTCTCGCGTAATAACGCTGCTACAGGGCTTCGCATACGCAATGCTATCGAGCACTACGGACTGGATATCGACAGGGCGGGGTGGACTGCGGGTGCACCTATCTCCAACTATCTTCAGGCTTTTGATGTGGATCTCTTTCTCTCTGCACATGAGGAGGATGTGCAGGAAGCCATCGATGCAGGTATCGCCGCAGCGAGGATCATCCCGAAGAAATACAAGAAAAGTAAACGTAAAGAGGTACGCATCGCCTTTGACGGGGATGCTGTGCTCTTCTCGGATGAGTCCGAGCGCATCTACAAAAAATACGGGCTTGAAGCCTTCTTGAAGCATGAGCGTCAAAATGCCAAAAAGCCGCTTCCCAAAGGACCGTTTGCCAAACTCCTCAAAGTCATCTCCCGTATACAGCGAAAATTCCCCATGGAAAAAGCACCCATCAAAACCGCACTCATCACTGCACGCAACTTTTCCACTTTTGAACGGGTTATCCGTACCTTCGATGCATGGGATGTGCGTGTGGATGAAGCATTTTTCCTCGGCGGTGTAGAGAAGCGCAGGGTAGTGGGATCGTTCAAGGCGGATATCTTCTTCGATGATCAGGATGTGCATCTGGAGAAGACTTCGCACAAGACCCCTTCAGCGAAAGTCCCTGTCAAAAGATAATTTTTATTAATTTTTAACTATTAATTTGACTTTGATATAATCGCCTTAGACTACATCAAGGATCACGATATGTTAAGCATCACACTCGACAAAGAGAAGGCGATCGTGACTGTGGAGCCCGAAGGGGCTCTGACACAGGAGGATTTCGAGACAGCGGTCAAAGTCATCGATCCGTTCATCCAAGAGCACGGCAAACTGACCGGACTCATTATCGCTACAGAGTCTTTCCCCGGATGGAAAGATTTCGCCGCATTGATAGAACACTTGAAGTTCATCAAAAATCACCACAAAAAGGTAAAAAAGCTTGCCTTTGTAACCGACTCACCAGTGGGGTCATTTGCAGAACATATCGGCGCGCACTTTGTCAATGCCGAGGTCAAACACTTCTCTTACGACCAGCGTAAGGAAGCGCGGGAGTGGATCTTATCGTAGGGTAGCATGAAGGGTATATTTGTATCCGTCTTGAAAAAAAACTGTCTTAAAACCGACATCCTGAAGCATGGTTGAGAGTGCATCTGGTGAAAAGAAGTTCCCCGGCTCACCAAGGAGCATTTCACCCTTTTGGATCAACTTTCCCATCATCTTCTGCGGATCGAAATCGTAGATGAAGAGTCTTCCGCCGGGTTTGAGCACACGCTGTATTTCGGTAAAGGCGCGATCCACATCTGCAATATGATGTAGTGTTTCTCCCATCATTACCCCGTCAAACTGTGCATCTTCAAAAGGCAGAGCTTCTGCCCATCCCTGATGGCAGGTGACAAAAGAGGGGGCGTAACGCATCATCCCCTC
>CAYPWA010000067.1:0-6143 GCA_964414325.1 uncultured Sulfurovum sp.
GAAATGGACGAACGGTAGCCGTAGCAGCAACATATCAAGGCAAACGATTCAAAGGACTGCGCACAGGCTTCAAGACACGCTACCGCCTCTCTGCACTGCGAAAGCACGGCATCAGACCCAAATCCCGCTTCCCTTACGATACCGCTTCGCTCATTCGCCTGCGCAACACCACCCATGATGAGCTCTGGCTCGGTGCTCCCAACTTCCGGGTGCTCACCTCCTACAATGCCAGCAGCAACTACGGCATGGCGATCCACAAGATCGCACAGTCACTGAAGTGAATCTATATCTCGTAGGCGATCCCAGTCAGCTTCTTTGGGCTGTTTTCGCTGTAAAACTTCTCAAAGAGCTCTTTTGAGAGTGGTTTGGAGAAATAGAATCCCTGAAAGATATCACAGTTGTTTTTCAAGAGGAACTGGAACTGCTCTTCAGTCTCTACACCTTCCGCAACCGTTTTGAGATCGAAGATACGTGCCATCGAAAGGATCGTTGTGATCATCAGTTCATCGGACCGATGTTCTCCCACTCTGGCGACGAAAGAACGATCTATCTTCAACTCATCGATCGGAAGCACCCTTAGAGAGCTCAGTGAGGAGTAGCCGGTACCAAAATCATCCATCGAGAAGTATATCCCCATCTCTTTCAGTCGTCTCATTGAACGTACGATACGCTGAATATCCTCGATAAGGATCGATTCGGTCACCTCGAAGACCACTTTGCCGATCGTCTCTTCATGAAGATACTCCGTAAGCAGTTTCTCGACCTCCTCCGCGAAACTGCTATGGAAAAACTGTCGTACACTGATATTGATCGAGAACTGCTGCAGCCGTATCTCCTTCTCTTCCCACTCTTTGAGCGTACGGAACGCCTCCTGCATGATATACTTGCCCAGTTCGATGATCAGACCTGTCTTCTCTGCGATGAACACGAACTCTGCAGGTGAGACAAACCCAAATTCAGGATTGTTCCAGCGCACCAGCACTTCACACCCGATAACCTCCTGATACCGGTTGACCTGCGGCTGATAGCAGAGCTCAATCTCATTGTGTTCTAGCGCAAAATAGAGTCTCCGCTCGATCTCGAGGTGATACTCTATACGTTTGGAGAGTACGTCGTTAAAGAGAATGATCCCATCACGCCCCTGCGCTTTGGCTTCATACATCGCAATATCGGCTTCTTTGATGAAGTGCTTCGCATCCGTTACTTTGTTGCCCACACCGTTGATACCGATACTGGCACTCAGGTAGAGATGGTGCCCCTCGACATAATAAGGTGCTTTGATCACCTGCAGAAGCGCCTGAGCGAAATTGGTCGCGACCTCTTCACAGTTAACCTCTTGCGAAAACTCTTCGCTGACGATCGTAAACTCATCACCTCCCAGACGTGCGATCGTATGACTCTCTCCGCAGTAACGTTTGATACGTGTGGAAACTTCCTTGAGCACCGCATCCCCGATGTCGTGTCCGAGCGTGTCGTTGATAGTCTTGAAGTGATCAAGATCGATCAGGATCAGATAGACAAAGGTATCACTCTTCTGCAGGCGATGAATCAGCTTCTCCATATACTCCATGAAGTAGCGTCTGTTGTAGAGTCCTGTCAGGGCATCATGCTGTGCCTGATAGTAGTTTTTCTGAATAAGCCTGTAGCTTGTCTCCGAGGAGTAGAGCAGTACCCCCAGAAAGATCACGGAAAAGATCGAAAGCACATATCCGTACCATTCTCCGATCAGAAAAAAATAGCCGATCAGAGGCAGCATCAGGATCAACAGCACCGGCAAAAAAAGCCTTTTGTCCGATACCAGCAGTGTCGATGCGACCACCGATGCACCGATCTGCGTAAAGATCGCTATGTAGTGTAGATTGTACGCTATTTTGTTGCAGTAGAGCAGAAATATCAACGTCCACAGGGCAAAGATGATATAGAAGAAGATACCCAGTTGCCGATACCACGACCGGAGCGCAGCCTCCCCCATCTCCTCAAGCCTGAAATCATTGTAGAGTTTCCAGCCGAACAGGGAGACCATGATCATCAAAGCGTACCATACCAAAGCGGGGGTGACCACACCGCCCAGCCATCCCAAAAAGATATAGGCTAACCCAGGGATCAGTGAAAGGGCGATCATCAGAAGTATCTGACGCTGTAAAAAACCGTAAAATCGTTGATCGTTCATACTTATAATTCTATACTCTTTTTCCTAACAGAAAAGTGAAGAAGATCCATAATTAAAACTTATACCCACCGATCAAACGCAAAGCATAGGTGGAGGGTTCGGCATCCAGATCGACCTTTTCGTAGGTACCGGTAAAGTAAAATCCTCCATCATCACTGTAACTGACACGCAGACCGTAGAGCTTCATGGTATCCTGAGGTGTGCCGTATCCGTTCTTGGAGTAGTGAGGATCGAGATCGAAATAGGTGTAACGCGCACCGATCCAAAGCCCATCCATCCCCTGCTTTTTGAAGTTGTAGCCAAGCTGTGCCTTGTAGGTATTGGCATTTCTCAGACTCCCTGCCTCAAAGAAGTGAAAGATCATCCCGTTGGCAAAATAGGGGTACCCGCCCCATGCACCAAGGGTATCACCCGTACCGTCACCGTCCGTATAGAAGGAGGCACCGAGCGCCACATCGAAACCGTTCTCATGCTTGGTATTCAGACGCAGTGAGTAGATGCTGTAGTCTATCTCTCTGCCGCCAAGAACATTACGATAATAGTTCTTCAGCCCTCCGACCCCCTGAAAGTCGATGAACTGCGCACCCGCATCGTAGGTGAAACCGTCCATTTTGCCATTGTAGTCATACTGTGCAAAAAAGGTGTTGTAGTACTCCGACATATAGTAGTCCCACACCTGAAAGTTGTGCGTATCGTCCGAATATTGGAAGACGCCCGTCCAGACCCCTTCATCGCCTCCGATCCGCTTGTAGCCACTGTCGACGAAACTCGCATCGGACATCGTATGCCACTGTGTGCCATTGGCACCGCTATCCCAGACCCCTGCCATCTTGTAGAAGTATCCCGCCGCCATCATGATATGATCGAAAGACTTGTTCACATAGTAGGCACCCTGAAAGGTATCTGCCTGCATATACCAGTCATCCGCATCGATCATCGGTGTGACGGTCTCTTTGGCTCCGGTAAGAAAAGTATGCGCACCGTCCTGACTCTGGTACTTCACATATGCTTCCTGAAGGATAATGAACGACTTTCTCTCCGTCGGATCGAACACGAAGGTACGCTGTTCGTAGAGCGGATCGTTGATCCCGAAGTCCGTCGCACCCGCTACGGTGATCTTGCCGCTGAATCCGTTGATCTCCGGTGAAGAGAGTGAGAGTTTGGGAACGAGATAAATACCATGGGAATCGGTATGCCCTTTATTGACATTGGGATCTGTTGCGATGATTCTACCTGATGCAGGATCGATAGAGGCAGGCGGATTGCTGTAGTCGTACAGCAGATAGCCCATCCTGAGATCACCACTGATCTTCCATCCCTCAAGCAGGTAGCCTTTGGGTGTCGTATCTTGGTGGATCACCGTCTCGTAGGTATGATCGTCGTCTGCTACATTCGCAGGGACGAGTGATTCCGCAGCGTAGAGAGAGAGCGTACTCATTGGCAGAAGCCATACCAGTCCCTTTGTGATAGTTTGTCGTGTCATCGGATGCTCCTACTGTGCCAGCGGGTTGAGACCCAGCTTGTCAATGATGTAGGCAGCTGCTTTCTGACCTCTGACGGAGTTGCCGTACTGATCCAACGGCGGAGAGACTACGCCGATTCCCAGTTTACCCGGGACGATCGCCAGTATGCCCCCACCCACACCGGACTTCGCCGGTGTACCGGTCATATAGAGCCAGTCACCGGCATTGTCATAAAGCCCTGCAGTCGCCATCACTGCAAGGATCTTGGGAACATATTTGCGATCAAGCACCTTTTTGCCTGTGATCGGATTGATCCCGTGGTTGGCGAGTGTCGCACCCATCACACCCAGATCATGTGAGGAGATACCCACCGAACACTGCTTCGTATAAACGGTGGTCGCCTCCAGCGGATCAGACCCCATACGTCCGTAGGCATCGAGCAGTTTGGCGATCGCCTGGTTACGTTTGTTGTCATTGACCTCCGACTGATAGATATCTTCCTTGAAAGGCAGTTTTCTACCCGCAAAGTCGTTCATGTTCTGCTTGATCTTGTACCAGCGCTCTTTGGAGTCTTTGGCTTTGACCCAGGAGGTGGACTGGATCGCACCGGCATTGACAAAGGGGTTTGAGGCACTGCCGTTGTGTAGTTCGATCGCGATGATGGAGTTGAATGGCAGTCCCGTGGCATTGACCCCTATCTTCTCCTGAAGGAACTTCTCTCCCCTCTCCTGTAGCACCTTTGCCGCAGTGAATACCTTGGAGACCGACTGAATGGAGACCTCCGCCTTGGTATCGCCGATCTCATAGACCTTCCCATCCGGTGTGACCAGCGTGATCCCGAAGATCTTCGGATCAACCTCGGCAAGTGCTTTGATGTAGTCGGCATTCTTTCCGCCGTTGTCATCCTTGAACTTCTCGTACGCCTCTTTGAGTACCGCGTTGATGCGTGCTTCACTCAGTGTCGCTTTCTGTGAGACGACGCTCTGAGGAACGGTCGCCAACGGACCCTTCGCCTCGGATGGTGTAGCGGTCAACAGTACCAGTGATGCTACAGCGAGTGAAACGCCTTTCATTCCCTGCTTCCATAAATTTCTTCTCATGCTTACTCCTTTTGGTATAAAAATAGATACAAAGAGATTATATCACGATTCTCTTTGCTACAAGACTATCATGATCCACCCTGTTCCTACCCCCAGGAAGACCAGCGTATTGAGCAGTGTCACGATCCCTCCTACCTTGTAGACCTCGCCGGGTTCGATATAGCCACTTCCGGTATAGATGACATTGGCGGAGGATCCCTGCGGTGTGATGACGGCATTGAAGTTGGTGGCAAAGAGCAGCATATACGCCATGAGCGCCGGGGGAACACCCGCCTGCATTGCCACACTCAAAAAGACAGAAAAGAGTGCCAGCATCTGTGCCGTCTGAGAGACAAAAAAGTAGTGGATAAAGACATATCCGAGGATCAGCGTGACATAGACGACCGGCCAGGAGAAACCCTCAACCGATGTCGCTATATGATCCCCTACCCAGCCCATGAAGCCGAACTGATTGAGATACTTACTCATCGTATAAAGGATCGCGAACCATATCAGCGTTCCCAGTGCATCCCCCTCCCCTCTGAGATCCTCAAGGGTGAAGATGTTGGTGACCATCAGGATGCCTAGCCCCAGAAATGCCACGGCGGTCTTGTCCAGTCCCCAGCTTGAAGAGAAGATCCAGAGTGTGACCATCCCAATGAAAGTCGCCCCCATGATCCACTCGTTCCGGTGTACAGGCCCCATCTTTTCCAGTGCCGCCTCGGCAATCTTGGGTGCTTCAGGTGTCTCTTTGATCTCAGGCGGATAGACCTTGAAGATCACCCACGGCACAAGAAAGAAAAGCAGCAGTACCGGCAGGGATGCGGCCAATGCCCACGAACCGTAACTGATCTCAACGCCCATCTCTTTTGCCATCTTCGCCCCGGCAGGGTTGGCAGCCATCGCAGTCAGCCAGAGTGTGGAGGAGAGCGTGATCCCCGCCATCGAGGTCATCATCAAAAATGCCCCAAGCTTTTTGCGTGTCCCGTCACGCACCTTCGAGCCGCTGTCGGCTGCCAGTGCGTTGACGATGGGGAAGAGCACACCCGAACGCGCCGTATTGCTCGGGAATGCCGGTGCGATGAACATATCCGCCGCCACAACCGAATAGCCCAGTTTCAGACTCGATGTCCCAAAGCGCTTGATGATCAAAAAGGCGATCCGCTTTCCCAACCCCGACTTGATCACCCCTCGCGCGATCAGGAACGCCACGACGATGAGCAGAATGAACCCCTCGGAGAAGCCGCTGTATGCCTGCTTGGCGCTCAGCGTCCCTGTCAAGACCACCGTCGCAAGCGCAAGGATCGAAGAGGTGAAGATCGGCATCGCATCGATGATCACCGCAAAGATCGCAGTGATAAAAACGGCAAAAAGATGCCACGACTGCGGACTCAGCCCTTCAGGTACAGGGAAAAACCAGATAAATAGCCC
>CAYPWA010000068.1:0-4436 GCA_964414325.1 uncultured Sulfurovum sp.
ATACGAGTATATCTCTACCTACTCTTGCTAATCTACTTTCCGGGCATCCGCCCGGGATATTCTCTCTGTCGTTTTCCTTTTATTTACCTCTGTTTTCTATAATATTATTATAAGTCGTTTTATATTGTTTTAATTTATTTATCTTATGATAGAGAAAAGTATAAAGGAGCATACTATGAAACATACACTTCCTGAACTTCCCTACGATATCGATGCCTTGGAGCCCTATCTCTCTGCTGAGACACTCCAATATCATCACGGTAAACACCATGCTGGGTATGTCAACAATCTCAACGCACTGATCGAAGGAACGGAGTATGAAGAACTCTCACTTGAACAGATCATTCACCAAAGCGAGGGGGCTATCTTCAACAATGCCGCTCAGACATTCAACCATAACTTCTACTGGCATTCACTCTCTCCTACTCCTACCGAACCGTCCCAGCCTCTAAAACGTGCCATTGACGATACGTTCGGCTCTCTGGAAGCATTCAAGGAGGCTTTCAGTCAAGCGGCAATAGGACTCTTTGGCTCCGGATGGTGCTGGCTGGTTCTCAATGCACATGAACAGCTTGAGATCATCACCACCTCCAATGCACATACCCCGATAGAGCACTATCAAACACCTCTATTGGTATGTGATGTCTGGGAGCATGCCTACTATATAGACTACCGTAATGCACGAGCAGACTATCTTGAGAAGTTTTGGGCACTTGCCAACTGGGATCATGCCTCGGCGATCTTTGCGGACAAAGAGCATCTCAACCAACCTGGGATACTGCCACCGTGTAACAATCCCGATGACCCGCTATGTGATATTATCGATGATATGCTGCATCAAAATGAACCCTCTACGTGATTGAGAGGGTATCAGTGGGAGACAAAAAGACTTGATTTGGTATCGCGTTTGAAAAACGTAAAATATCCCCAGAGGATGGTGCCGTAGACAAAGATAGAGAGGACGACCACACCGGTGGTAACCGCTTCAAAAAGTGCTTTGTGCTCGAACGATGCGGGGATCATATGTACCAAGATGATCGAAAGAGCGCCTTTCATCCCTGAGAATGTCAGGATGAACCATCCCTCCGCTCCCACCGGTTTTATCGAGTCGACGGTCTTGCCGAAAAAGGCGAATTTTGCCATCGAGAGGGCACGGATAAGGGTTGTGACACCAAACATAATGAGGATCTCGTTTCGATATGCCCAGAGCTTCTCGAAGTCCACCATCTCAGCCAGTACGAAGAAGATCATCACCGCCGCAATATAACCAAACTCCTTTGCCATCTCGTAGATGTACTCCAGACGCTCTTTGGTCGTTGCAACGACCGATCCGATACGCAGTGTTCTAAAGAAACTTTTGCGCTTTTTTCCCTCTACCTCTTCAAGTGAGACGATATCCATATCGATCCATGCCTTAGTCGCGATGATCGCGGTAATCAGCGTGAGAATACCGCTGACATGCATCTCCTCACCAAGCACATAGGCACTGTACCCTTCTATGATAAAGGCAAACAGCTCACCGCGCTTGTCTGAGAAAAGTTTCATCAGCATATAAAAACCATACCCTACGATCAATCCCATCCCCATACTCACGGCAAAGACCCGTAACGCCTCCAAAGCAGCATGTGAAGGATCGATCTGACCGCTCATCATCCACGGCAGCCCGATAAAGAAGAAGGCGATGACCGCTGTGGCGTCATTGCCCAGGGACTCCCCCTCGATAAGCACCTTGATATCGTGACTGATCCCCTTGAAACGGGAGAGTACCGACTGTACACTGACCGCATCGGTCGCCATATTGATTGCAAAGAGCGACACATACGCCCCCAGACTCAACCCGGCAAAGACATCGAAATGATACAGACTTGCTCCTACCGCAATGGAGAGTGCGACGGCAACGACCGCCAGATAGAAAATACTCCAGCCGTGCTTCTTGATATCGCTGAAGTGCAGATGCAGCGCATCCCCCATAAAGATCAACGGGATACAAAAGAGGATCACGGTATCGAAGTGATCTGCCATATCGATCGGTACGGCAGCCTTGAAATAGGTATAGATCAGATAAGAGCCTGCCAGCAGGATAAATACGGACGGTATCTTCAGACGGCTTGCCAGCGCATCGGAAAAGACCACCAGACTCAATATGGTGATCAACATGATCTCGGGTGCAAAACTATGCATCATTCTCCTCCAATAGTTGTTTGATCTCTTCAAAACTTCGGTAGCCTTTTTGGCACACCATATGACCATCCCTATCGACGATGACGATCGAAGGAAATGCCATCGCACCCATCGAGCGCGCTTTGGCAAAATCGTGATACATCAAAGTCTCCATACGCTCTGTGCCGTACATAAAGGCGAACTTGCCGCTGTTGCCGAAAAGCTGCTCATAGTACCCGTAGAGCAGACGGGTTTTGGTGATATCGATCCTCTGTGCGTAAAACGCATGCTGGATCGTATGCAGGTAGGCAAATGCCGCCTCTTCTCCCAAGAGCTCCCGTACGGTCACCACCGCTTTACAGGCTGGGTAGGTGTCGTACGTAAACGCTTCTCTCTCAAGCAGCGTAGCGTCAAAGGGCTGTCCGGTCTGCGATGCCACCGCTTCCCAGTGTGATCTGAGGTATGCCCTGCTCTCCTCGTTCCACGTCATCTCCCCTTCGGTACGTAATCCACCGACCACCAGAGAGATATCATATCTGTCGGCAAAGGCACTGCGTATCTGTCCGATGACCGGTGCAAACCCCCAACACCACGAACACATAGGATCGACAACAAAATAGAGTGTACGCCGCTGCATCAAAAGAGTGTCCCGCTGTCATCCGAGGCAGGTGTCTGGGGAGCGATACGCGGAGGATGGAGTGGATCACCCTCATCCTTTGGTGCGTCGGGTTCTTCATCGATATTGATCGTCTCCGCATAACCGATATCGTCACCACCCTCTTGGATCTGTGTTTCATTCTCTGTCGAGATATTCTCATCCTCAACACTGTCGCTGATCATATAAACATCATCATCTGCATAGTAGTCGGCTTCGGGATCTCTTTGGCTATATCTGTCGGCAGGTTCGTTGCGTTTGGGCAGTGGTGAGGTCTGCGTATAGAGCTCTTTGTGCCCTTCGTACTCCCCAATAAAGACCCCCTCTGGGATATCGAAGGTACGCTTGATGGATGGGTAGAGCTTGAGCAGGTGTCGGTAGTAGTAGGCGAATGCTGGTGCCGCCGTCGCACCGCCTGTGGCACCTTTGCCGATGGGTCTATTGTTGTCCCGTCCGAACCAGACGATCGTCTCGACAGTAGGGGAGTATCCGCAGAACCATGCATCGACATTCTTATTGGTCGTACCGGTCTTCCCTGCCAGTTCGATACCCTCAACCCGTGCATTACGCCCCGTACCGCGCTTGATAACATCCTCGAGGATATCGGTCATCAGATACGCCTGCTCGGGTGTGGTAAAGTCCGCGATCTCCTTGGGACGCGTCTCATAGATTACCGCTCCCTCTTTGGAGACGATCTTGCTGACCAGTCTAGGCTCAATCATATGCCCTTTGTTGGAGAAGACCGTATAGATCTGTGCCATCTTCAGCGGGCTGAGCCCTAGATTGCCCAGTGCAATGGACATATCTCTGGGAATGTGCGGTACATCCAGAAACGCCAGTCGTTTACGGATCGTGCTCACCCCGATATCAGAGACCAGATTGATCGTCGCAAGGTTTCGGGAGTGTACCAGCGCTTCGCGCAGAGAGATAAACCCCTTGAAGTTACGCTCATAGTTCTTGGGCGACCATATCTTAGGCTTGCCGTTGCTGTAGTACTGAAAGGTGCGTGCCAGATCGGTCAGCGGGCTGGCGGGGTTGTACCCCATATCCAGTGCCGTCTGGTAGATAAAGGGCTTGAACGCCGATCCGGGCTGACGCTGTGCCTGTGTGACACGGTTGAACGCCGACTTTTTGTAATCCACCCCGCCTACCATGGTTAGGATATCCCCCGTCGCACTCTCCACCGAGACGAACGCCCCATTGATCGTCGACGTTTTGGGATCTTCATGGTAGCGCTTGATCACCCGATCATAGGCATACTTGACCGCTTCTCTGGCGATTCGCTGCTGTTTCATATCGATCGTTGTATAGATTCGGTATCCGCCGGTACGGACATCTCCCAGCTTGTTCTTGAAGCGTCGTACCACCTCATCGACCACATAGGGAGCGATGTTCTGACGCAGTGAGGTACGATAGACCTTCGGTGACTCTTTGACCGCTTTGAGGTAGTCCGATTCGGAGATCCATCCCAGACTTTTCATACGGTAGAGCACGTTGTTTGCACGGTTAAGCGCCCGCTTGTAATGACGAAGAGGATTGTAGTAGCTCGGTGCATTGGGGAGTCCTACCAGTATGGCAATCTCTTTGAGGGTCAGTTCGCTCAGATCTTTGTGGAAGTAGC
>CAYPWA010000068.1:4446-6106 GCA_964414325.1 uncultured Sulfurovum sp.
CCATCCGCCGCGGTCTTGACCCCATAGTAGTTGTTGCCGTAACTGATCTCGTTGAGATAGCGTTCGATGATCTCCTCTTTGGTAAGGACATGTTCGATCTTGAGTGCGAGGATCGCCTCTTTGATCTTTCGTGCCAGTTTCTTTTCGTTGGAAAGGACCTTGTTCTTGATGAGCTGCTGAGTGAGCGTACTCCCCCCCTCGACAAATTTGCCCGCCTTGAGATCTTTGAAGATCGCACGCAGGATCGCATCGGGATTGACACCGCTGTGTTCGAAGAAGCGGGTATCCTCCATCGCCACAAGCCCTTCGACCAGATAACTGGGCAGCTCATCGTAACGGGCATAGAGACGGTGCTGCTTTTTGAAGACATACGCCAGCTTCTCACCGTTGCGATCAAGCACAACCGAAGAGATCTCCGGTTTGTAGTTGATCAGCTTGTCCGCATCCAGCGAAATCTCCTCATAGGCATAGATGAATGCTGCGATCAGTGCAACGGTGAAGATCATCGCCAGAATGATGGAGCCCTTGATTAAACTAAACACGCGATCCTTTCTTTTTTGTCTCTATTGTACCAAGTTAAGTCTAATGAGTCTGAGAAGATGACGGAGTTTGTCCGTTGAAACTTCGGCATTGAGGATCACACGCAAAATAGGTCTCTCCACAGTCGGCTGCCGGATCGCTCCTACCAGATAATTCTGCTCCATCAGCCCCTGCTGCATAAAGAGCGCAAAATCGTTGTCGGGTACTTCGATAGGCAGGATGAGGCTGTGTGTCTCCACCCCGCTCTCCTGCGCGGCGATGCTCTGACGCTGCGCGATCTTCTCTCTGAACTTCGAGGCTTTCTTCTGGATATACTGCATATTGACATACGCCAGCGCCGTATCGAACACCGAAGGAGCGGTAGCGTAGATGATCGGCTTGGCACGGTTCTCAAGAAAGCTGATGATCGTTTTTGAAGCAAGAATATAGGCACCGTAACTGCCGTAGGCTTTGCCCAGTGTCCCCATCTTGATATGCCGCTCGTGCGGTGTGATGCCGTAGTGTTCGAAGACTCCCAGCAGATGCTCTCCCAGTACCCCCGCACTGTGGGCTTCATCGACAATGAGCAGTGCTTCGTACCGATCTGCGATCTCGAAGATCTCTCGTTCACAAAGATCCCCGCTCATGGAGTAAACCCCCTCCACCGCTATGATACGCCGCTTGGCAGGGTTTGCCTCGATCTTTGTCTTGAGATCTTCAGGATCGTTATGTGCAAAGGTGGTCACACGATCAGCCAACAATCCTGTTGCCATCATCCCGCTGGCATGGTATGCCTCATCAATGAAGAGCCGATCGCCTTTGCGCACCAGCGACTCGATCAGCCCCATATTCGCTAAAAAACCGCTGCCGACGATCATCGCCTCTTCAAAACCGTTGAGCTCCGCCATCTCCAGTTCGAAGATCTTGTGGATAGGGTGGTAGCCGTTGACCAACTGACTGGCGCGGGGTGCGAAGGTATCGTACTCCTGCACCATCTTGACCGCTTTGTTAAAAGACTTTTTGCGCCTTGCAAGCCCCAGATAGTCATTGCTGGCAAAATCATCCAACGCATCGGAGAAGAGCGTCCGCTTTCTAAAACGCCCTGCCCTCTTCAATGCCTCAAGCTCTTTTTCGTACATCT
>CAYPWA010000069.1:0-6072 GCA_964414325.1 uncultured Sulfurovum sp.
CCAAAGACCGCCGTACCCAGAGACTGTCGCGATGCCGCGCCCGCACCAGAAGCAAAGACCAGCGGCAAGATCCCCAGCAAAAAGGCGAATACAGTCATCAGGATCGCACGCAGACGCAGTACAGAAGCGGCAACGGCACTCTCTACGATACCTTTTCCCGCTTCGTGCATCTCTTTGGCGAACTCGATGATGAGGATGGCGTTCTTGCTCGACATCCCGATTAGCAGTACCAGACCGATTTGTGTATAGATGTCATTAAGCAGTCCTGCCATCATATTGGCACCCAGTGCTCCGAACATCACCGTAGGGATGGGCAGCATGACCATCAGCGGGACGATCCAGCTCTCATATTGTGCGGAGAGGAAGAGATAGACCATCAGCAAGGAGAGCATAAAGATATAAAGCGCGGCATTGCCCGCCTCTTTCTCCTGAAGGGTGATCCCCGAGTAGGCGTAGCCGATACTTTTTGGCAGATATTGTGCTGCCAGCTCTTCGATAGCGGTAATGGCATCGCTGGAGCTATACCCCTCTTTGATATTGTGCACACCGTTGACGGCGATGGACTGGTAGCCGTTGAAGTGGGTCAGGGCATTGGGACCGGTGGTCTTATGCAGGCTCATCACGGTACTAAGCGGGATCATCTCCCCTTTGGCGTTCCTGACGAAAAAGCCGGTGATATCGTGTGACTGGGTACGGAAGCTCGGATCGGCCTGTAAGAAGACCCGGTAGGTCTTGCCGAACTTGTTGAAGTCGTTGACGTAGAGCGACCCCAGATAGGTCTGCAGTACGGCAAAAAGATCACTGAGCCTGATCCCCAGTGCGAAGACCTTGTCACGGTCGATATCGGCATAGAGCTGAGGATAGCTGCTGTTGAACATCGTATAGGCGTTCATAATGCGCGGATCGTCATTGAGTTTTTTGATGAAGGTGTGCGCCTGCTCCTCGAACTGTTTGAGCGGCATTGAGGTGAGGTTGAGCAGTTTGAACTCAAAGCCGCCCACAGCGGAGATCCCCGGGATGGATGGTGCGCCGAAGAGACGTATCTGTGCTTCGGGTATCTGTGTATTGAGTTTTTGCTGCAGTGTTTGTATCAGTGTGCTTACAGAGAGAGAGGGGTCGGTACGCTCCTTCCAGTCCTCAAGAATGATATAGAACGAGGCGTTGGAGGAGTCGACCACCCCTGTGATAGTGTTAAACCCGTTGATGGTGACCACATCGCGTACGCCGGCTTCTTTTTGGATGATCTGTGTGATCTTGCGAGTGGTCGCTTCGGTATAGCTGAGTGTCGTCCCCGGTTGCATCGAGACCGAGGCGACGATCGTACCCTGATCCTCATCGGGCAGGAAGCCCGTAGGCAGGGTCTGGAACATCATATAGGTTGCTGCAAGCAGCCCGAGGTAGCCAAGCAACACGATCTGCCATCGTTTGACAAGTCCTTGGAGGAAGATTTCGTAGCCTGCTTTAAGCTTCTCAAGACCTTGGTTGAAGAGACGGAAAAAGCGTGACTTCTCCGTACTGTGCGGCTTGAGGATCATCGCGGCAAGGGCGGGCGAGAGGGTCAGGGCGACCACTGCGGAGATCAGAACAGAGAAAGAGATGGTCATCGCAAACTGCTTGTAGAGCGCCCCCGAGATACCCGGGATGAACGTCACGGGTACGAAAACCGCCAAGAGCACCAAGGTCGTGGAGATCACCGGTGCGAAGATCTCCTTCATCGCTTTTGCCGTTGCTTCGGGTACGGTAAGCGTAGGATCTTTTTCGAGATTGGCCTCGACATTCTCGACGACCAAAATGGCATCATCGACCACAATACCGATGGCAAGGATGAGCCCGAATAGGGTGAGGGTGTTGATCGAAAAGCCCATCATTTCCAATGCCGCAAAGGTACCAATGAGGGAGACCGGAATGGCGATAGCGGGGATGAGTGTGGCACGGAGCGACTGCAAGAAGAGATAGACGACGATGAGTACAAGCACGAGCGCTTCAAATAGGGTCTGTACCACCTCTTCGATGGAGATCTCGACAAAGCGTGTCGTATCGTAGGTTGCGGCGGCTTTGATACCTTTGGGGAAACGCTTGGAGAGTTCTGCGAGTTTGGCTTTGACCTTTTGCGCGACATCAAGCGCATTGGCATCGGGCAGTTGGTAGATGGCGATACCTGCGGAGGGTCGGTTGTTGAGCAAACTGGAGCTGAGGTAGTTCTCCGAGCCCAGTTCGATACGGGCGACATCCTGCAGGTAGACCTTGGAACCGTCCTCGTTTTGGCGGATCAGGATCTTGCCAAAGGATTTGGTCGAATCCAGACGGGTTTTGGCGACAAGGGTGTATTGGTACTTGCTCTGCTGTTCAAGTGCAGTATCTCCGACGGTACCCAGCGAGACCTGCAGGTTCTGCTCTTTGATCGCCTGTACGATCTCGGCAAGCGTGATCCCCAGTACGGACAACTTGTCCGGATCGAGCCAGATGCGCATGGCATAGCGTCTCTCTCCCAGGATGGAAGCATCACTGACCCCTTCGATACGTTTGAGCTCGTCAATGATATTGAGGCTAGCGAAGTTGGAGAGGAAGAGTGCATCGTGCTTGGGGTTGTCGGAGGTGACGGTGATGATCTGAAGCATCGAAGAGGAGAGTTTCTTGGTCACGACACCGCGCTGCTTGACCGCTTCGGGCAGAGTGGGCATGGCAAGTGCGACACGGTTCTGGACATCGACGGTGGCAAGATCCAGATCGCGCGAGAGATCGAAGTAGAGCTTGATCGAGGTGCTCCCGTTGGATGCCGAAGAGGATTCCATATAGAGCATTCCCTCGGTACCGTTGAGCTGCTCTTCAAGGACGGAGGTGACACTCTTCTCGACCACCTCCGCACTACCGCCCGGATAGAGTGCGGTTACCTGTACGCTGGGAGGTACGATCTGCGGGAATTGTGCGATGGGGAGGATCTTCAGGGAGATCAGCCCCACGATCACGATAAAGATGGAGATGACCATCGCAACAACGGGACGCTTGATAAAAAAGAGTGAGAACATCGGCTATTTCCCCGTCTTGATCGGATTGTCCGTTTCGACAGCCGAAACCTGCTGTCCCTCCTCCAGCGCACTGGGGATCTCGACCACTACGCGGGTACCGGGGGTGACCCCTTTGTCAAGGATGACCAGATCGTTATTGGCAAAGAGGGGGTGTATGTAGCTTTTGTGTATGGTGTTGTTGGCATCGAGCGTATAGAGGTATTCGCCCTGCTGGTCGATGCTGATCTGGTCGGGATGTACCGCAAGCGCTTTGTACTCGCCAAGGAAGAGTGAGACCTTGACAAAACTGCCGGGATAGATCAGACCCTTGGGATTCTCGACGATCGCACGCATCGCAACCGTGCCGGTGGTAGGGTTGGAGATGTTGTCTATGAAATCAACCTTACCGTGCAAAACGGCAGTCTGGGCGCTGTCTCCTTTGATCCCTACGCGTACGTCGGGGTATCTCTCTTTGGCAAAGCGTCTGATCAGCGCTACCTCTCTGGCACTGGGATTGAAGTTGACATAGAGGCGTGCGGCATTGACGATATGCGCGAGCTTCTCTCCGACATTGACGGTGTTGCCCGGCAGTACGAACGGTTTGCCGATGCGACCGTCGATGGTCGCCTTGATATCGCAGTATGCCAAAGCGATCTTCGCTTTTTCGAGTGCGGCTTCGTCCGCCTTGATGACCGCCTCAAGCTCTTTGAGCGTAGCGGTGAGCTGGTCGAGTTTCTCACGCGGTGCAAGCTGCTCTTTGACCAAGGGGGCGTAGCGTCTATAGTTCGCCTGCGCCAGTGCATAGGAGGCTTTGTCTTTTTGCAGCATCGCATTTGCCTGGTCCCACGCTGCACGGTATTCACTCTTGTCGATGGTAAAGAGCAGCTGCTCTTTGGCTACCTCCTGTCCGGGTTTGAAATGGTACGCTTCAAGTTCTCCCTTGACCCGACTGATCACATCGACTTCGTCTATCGCCTCCGTTTTGCCTGTAAAGTCGATCCAGATAGGGTAATGCTCTTTTTTAAGTGTATGCACTTTTACTTTGAGCGGTGCGGAGGATTGTGGTGCGGAAGTATTCTTCTCCTTCTCGCACCCCAAAAGGGTGATCAGAAGAAGTGTCGTAATAACAGTGAGGAGCGATCTGTACATTGGTAGTGTGCCTTCCCGTAAATAATGTTTTGGATAGTGTACAAAAAAATAGCTATCAGCTATCTAAATGAGACCTTGTGTTACTATTGGTTAATCATCTGTTTTTCAACGGTTAGTGCTCAGGGGTTATACTGCCACTAGGAAAGAGAGATTCTCTTTCAGGATGATGGTTCGGAGTTTTGTTTTACTCCTTGTCCAAACTTTGTAAACTTCCTTGTTTTTGCTCCAACCGTCGTCCCCTCTCCGAAAGAAGCGTTTTCCCTTTTATCCCTTTCCTTGTTTGTCGCTTCTTTCGGGATCAACGGATCGGTTTATCCGAGATGATGATCCTGCTTTTCGTTTTTTTTCTCTCTTTTGTATTCTCCGTCTCTTTGAGTGCCTGTTGATGCTCCGCTTTGCGTTGTTGGCTCAGTTGTTGCTGCTGCATCGCCCGAAGCTGCGCGATCTCCTGTTCGAGAGACTTGATCTTGCGTGCCTGTGCTTCGATTACCTTTTTGAAGTCTGCACAATAGGTCTTGGTATCAAACGCGATACCGCTGATGTAGAATGTCTGGTCTTTGGGCATCTGTATCTCCGCAAAGAGAAGTGTTGAGAGGGTAAAAATGGAAAGTATCAGTGGTTTCATAGGAGCTCCTTTGGAAGATTATAGCAAAAAATGGGATAATAGTATTTTTCGAAAGGTTGGATGATGCAAGATCGAGACGGGTTTCTTTGGGTGGTGAATCTTTTTGCATTGACGCTGTTTGCGGTGATGTGGTGGAGTGTGACGCACGATGCGTGGCTGCTGACGATAGACGAGCAGGTACGCAGCATGATGCCCTCTTTGCGTATAGAGAGGATGGATGGGCTTATGAAGATGCTGACGGATATGAACGGGTTTGTCGGTGCGGCACTTTTCTTCACTGCTGTGGTGATCCTCTTTTGGTATAATCGGTGGTATCGTGCAATAGTGTTCTATACGGTCGCTACACTCGGGGCGACGGGACTTTTTGCGATCGTCAAGTTCATGGTGGCACGCACCAGACCGGAGGGTGCGATCATCGAGATGGGCGGCTATTCCTTCCCCTCAGGGCATTCGACCATGGCTGCTGCGATGGCGTTTGGGCTCTATTTTATTTTGAAAGAGAGAATCGGACGAACGGTGATAGCGGTTGTGTTGTTCGTTGCGGCATTGGGATGGGCACTGCTGATCGCCTCGACACGGCTCTATCTTGGTGTGCATTGGTTTACCGATGTGGTAGGCGGGTTTGGGCTTGGAGTGTGGTGGGTGACGCTGGTTAGGATTGTGTGGGGTAAGCGACCGCTTACCGGTGATTGACGATCCGATTCTCTGCCGAACGTGTCGTATTGGCAAAGAGAACGACCTTGATGAGGTCTTCGCGTTCGATCGTGGCGATCTCCTCTGCGAAGTAGGCGACGGCGTTGCTCTCGCTGAGCGGTGTGAGCATCCCCGATCCGATCTTGTTGTTGCGTGTAGGGATGAACACCCCGTTCTCAAGCCTGCCGATGACGATGTTGGTACGACCGGACTTGAGCGTAAGGTCGTGGGAGAACTCTGCATAGGTGAAGGTGTGCCAGCAGGTGTGCGCACCTGCGATCTTGTAGAGTACCGGGATGCAGAGCAGGTGCACGGTGAGCATGGTTGTCAGCGGATTGCCCGGCATCGCCATCACGAAGGTCTCTCCCATCGTCCCCATCATCACCGGACGGCCGGATTTGAGGTTGATCTCGTGAAAGAGCGGATCAAGCCCATTGGAGAGGAACGCCTCATAGAGGAAATCGGCATCTCCCATACTGATACCGCCGGTGGTGATGACCACATCGTAGTGTTTGAGTGTGGCGATGAAGGCGTTGCTGGCTTGTGCATCGTCGGGGATGGCACCTACATACGAGGGAGCGAACCCGAATCCTTCAAGCA
>CAYPWA010000070.1:0-6058 GCA_964414325.1 uncultured Sulfurovum sp.
ATCATGAGATTACCTCCAGTAGATAAGATCGGATATAGGGATAGAGTGATGCCAGTTCGGGACCGCTGGGTTCACCGGTGAGGAGCAGGCGCAGCGGTGTGGCAAGGTCCTCACCGCTCAGCCCGGTCTGCTCCGTGACATACGCCGCAAGTGCCTCAAAGGTTTCGAACATCGGTGCGTCGATCAGTACTTTCTGTATTTGGCGCATCTGTGCTTCACACTCACCCTCGAAGTGCTTGGGTGCAAGGATGGGGCGGATACGTGCCGCCAGTTCGTTGATGGTGGCTGCCTCGTCCAGATAGAGCTTTGCCAGTTTCCCGATATCGGCATCGGCAAAGCCAAAGAGCGTGGAGAGGAGTTTATCATCCATGCTTCTGAGGTGCTCGCGGTTGATCTCTCTTAGTCTTTCCATATCTAACGTGTTACGTTCTCCTGTCACACTCTCCAATGAAAACCATGTGACCGCTTCAGGCAGATAGAAGATCTCTTTGGGCGCATTCTCACAGCTGAGTGCGATAAGTGCGTTGATGATCGCATCGGGGATGAACCCCTGTGCAAGCAAAGAGAGCAGGGTGATCTCCTCCCCCTTCTCATCGAGGATAGCGGGAAGGTGAATGTACACCGTCTCTTTGTCATAGCCGAGTATATGTTTGATATACTCCTGCTGTGGCGTATGGGTAAGATGCTTTTCATCGCGGATGACGAGGCTGATGTCACTGAGCATATCGTCACAGGCGGTAGCGAAATCGGGCGTGGGAGTTGCGTCAGCACGTAAAATGGTGAATGCGTTGAGCTCTTCAGCAGGGGTGTTGATTTCGCCGTGTATCAGATCATCGAAGGTGATGCTCTTGGTTGGCTGTTTGATACGGATCACAAAGGATTCACCGCTCTCTTTAAGCCTGAGGTAGTCTGCCGTCTCCATCGTCTCACAACTGCCGCTGCAACTGCTCTGTTTGGGATCACAGGTGCAGACAAACGCCTTCTCCTCTTCGATCAGGCGAAGGGCGAGGGTCTGGTAGATACGCAGGTGTTCACTCTGGTGGTAGACCTGATCATGTGTGATCGCGAACTTCTCCAGTATCTGCATGATCTCGGTATCTTTGCCTTCGATTACGTTGGTTTTGTCGAGGTCATCCATGCGTACCAGAAACGGCTCACCACGCTCTTTGGCGGCAAGGTAGTTCAACAGTGCGATACGCAGGTCGCTCAGGGTCATATCACCCGTCGGCGAAGGTGCAAATCTCAGCATAAAAGTGCTCCGGAGTTTTTAGATAGTGTATTATAAAAGGTTTTACTGAAGATTAACAGCTCAAAACTATTTGACGGTGGGAGGCTTGGGGCGTTTCTGTGTCGGTGGGGGAGCGATATATTTTGTATAGGTTGTGCTCACCTGCTTTTCGTTGACGACGGTCAGTTTTTTGTCATCGAGATAGGTGATGGTATAGATCCGGATGGGGGTCTCTTTCAGCCGTGCCTGGTAGGTACCCGCCAGTGCCTCCAGAGAGTGCTGGGTGATGGTGCGTGAGACCTCTTTGGCGAAGGGGACTTCGATCTTGTTGATCACCACGGCCAGTGTGGTATTGTAGCGTTTCCAGATGCCCGAAGCTTTGACCTCAAGGTCTTTGATGAAGTGCTCGCCCTTTTTGAGGTTGACCAGGATGATGATCTCGAAGCTGTGATCAGCTTTGAGCCAAAGCGACTCTTTCTCGATGACACGGGTCTTGTTCTCGCTCACACTCTGGGTGATCGTCTGCCAGTTGCCTACAGTCATATCATGCACAGGCTGTGCCAAGATGAGCAGAGGCATCATGAGGAGCCAGATGAGATACTTCATCGTCTACCCCAGATACTGCTTGAGTGTGTACTGCATATCTTCGTCCAGATCGAGGTTGTTGAACATCCACTGCAGATACCCCATATCCTCACGACTGATCTCTTCAATATCTCTGTCCTTGTACTTACCGAACTTGAAGGTTTTGATAAGTACGGGCGTCTTGGTCAGCTCCGCCATCTTCTGCATCGGATTGACACCGGGGAACTTCTCCTGTGTCAGTTGCACGAGCTTGGAGAGCAGCAGTTTGAGTACCAGTACATCGCCGATGGCATCGTGGGCTTTGATGGTGATCCCCCGTTTCTGTGCCTCCGTCTCTTCCTCTTTGTAGAGCTCCAGTGCATAGCGAAGGTACTGCAACCTGTGATAGGGTTGCTCGGGCAGCAGATGGCGTGCGACACGCACAGTGTCGATCAGCGTGTATCGGTTGGTAAAGCCCTCTTTTTCCAACATACCCAGATCGAAGCCGATATTGTGGGCAATGAGATAGTTCTGGGGGCTGTTGTACTTCTCTACCGCCGCGGCAAATTTCGTTTCACCGAAAGGGGCTTTGCCTTCAAGGCGCTCTGGGGTGATATTGTGTACCTCCATCGCTTCGATAGAGATGGGCACCGTCGTGGCGCAGAGCTCATCATAGACTTCGATGTTCTCTCTGTCATGCACGATCATCGCGCCGCACTGGATGATGCGGTCATTCTCCTGATTGCCTGTGGTCTCGGTGTCGAAAAGTACGTAGATAGCCATAAAAATCCTTTGGCAAATCATACCCAATTTCAGCCTAAGAGTCCAAACCCCAAATCCCGACATAGAGATTCAGCACTTCACACAATTATCGTGCACATGGGCACTTTGCAAAACATCACCGCACCTACGGGTGCGCCTCAATTGTTGCACAGACACCCCTGTACACGAGCATTGCACGAATTGCAAGAATTCTATATCGGGATTTGGGCAAACTCTCAATCTTCAATGGTATAATTGTTCCATTCAATATCAGGAGTCTGAAGATGTCTATGGATGCGATGGTGCTTGACCATATGATGAACCCGAAGAACTACGGTACCCTTCCCACCGCCAATGCCGAGGGGATAGGGAAGAACCCTCAAAATGGCGAAAAGGTTGTGATCTATATCCACGTCAAGGAGGATGAGGAGAAGCCCTATATTGACGATGTCGCATTTCAGGCGATTGGGTGTACCACGACCATCGTGGCGGGTTCGATGCTTACCGAGGAGGCGAAGGGGCTTACGCTCGACGGTGCGCAGAACCTTGTTGCCGCAACGATGCAGCTGCTGGAGAAACTTCCTCCCGAAGATGCGGCATGCTCGGAGATGGTGGCACTGGCGATCAAGGCAGCGGTAGATACCTACGAGAAGCGCAAAGAGGAGGGGGAGTACCCTCCCATCACCTATCAGGTGAGCAATGACTGTACCCCCAAAGAGGAGAATGTCCAATGAAAACCGTACTTATCAAGACACACGAAGCATGGCTGGAGATGCTCATGGCGGGCTTTATGAGCCATACGCAGAGCAGACAGACACTTTATGACTTCTCCGATATTCTCTGGCGGCACTTCACCTGGATCGAGCACGCACTCATCGAAAGCGGAGAGGAGTACGACTACGACAGGGACAACATCCCTATCAAGGTGGATCGTCTCGACGATATGCTCAGAGCGATCGTCTCCCGTCTGCTTGAGATCGATCTGCAGCTGGTCGGACTGGAGGACCGCGCCCTCGCTTCACGTATTGGTACCGATATTGCCTATATGGTCGATGTACTGCATGCCATGAACGACGAAGTGGTCACCGCGTTCAATATGGAGCGCAAGATGCCAGGTATAGATCTTAGCGAGGAGGCGAGGGATGCACTGACACTCTTCCTCTTCGATGAGAGCTACAAGGAGTATGAACTAATCATGGTCTACAACTACCTCAAGGCACACAGCAGCGATGCCTATCTCAACCGTATCTTCCAGATACTGATCGACGAGAGCTTCTTTCACCTCAAGCAGTTTGGAGAGATGATGGCACAGATGGGTATTTTGGCGGTTCCCAGAGTGCTGATGAAAGAGCTCTATCAGATCGAGGATGTGATCGCATTCCTCAAAGAGGGCATCGAGGAGGAGATCGCTGCCAAAGACGAGTGTCGCAAGCTCTCCGATGCGGTAGGCAAAGATGCGCCTCAGCTGGCGAAGTTCTTCGACTTCATCAATTATCAGGAGAACTATCATATCGAGCTGATGACCGAAGCGCTGGCACACTTCAAAAAGGAGAGACATGGCTAAGCGGCACTATACATCCGCGATCTCCGCAGCATTCGGGAGGTTCGCATCCAAACCCTTTCCGTCGATAATCCAGCATATGATCAATGCCACCTATGTGAAACTGATGGGATTGGATATGTCTGAGTTTAGAGATCCTGCAAGTTACAAAACACTGAATGCACTCTTTACTCGTGCACTGGAAACAGAAAGGGAAATGCCGCAAGACCCTTCTGCACTTATCAGTGGTGTGGACGCACTGGTAACGGACTATGGGCAGATCACGTCGGGCAAGGCGTATCAGATCAAAGGAATGGCATACAGCATTGTAGAGCTCTTTGGTGAGTACCACCGTGCCGCCGCCGAGTGGGTCGAAGGAGGGGAGTTTATGAACTTCTATCTCTCGCCAAAGGACTACCACCGCTACCATATGCCTATGACCCTGAAGATCCATTCATTGACCCATATCCCGGGCAAGCTCTATCCGGTCAACTTTCCGCTGCTTCGCAACAAAAAAGATCTCTTCATCGAGAATGAACGTGTGATCATTGAATGTGAGGATGACAAAGGACGGATGCATCTGCTGGTACTTGTCGGTGCGCTCAATGTCGGCAAGATGGTCGTCACCTTCGAGCCGAGGGTACAGACCAACTCCGAGATACGTGAGCCTCGGCACTACACTTACGAGGACCTCACCCTTGAGAGAGGGGCGCTTTTCGGATGGTTCGAGATGGGATCGACCATACTCCACTTCGCACAAAAGGGTGCCATAGTACCGCAGGTAGCGATCAATCAGAAGGTGAAGTTCGGCGATGTCATCGGACACGTACAATAATATATTTACAAATATCAAACTATAGGAGCCAAGCAGCATGTTAGTTGTCAAAGAGATACAAGAATACGCACAGATACGCACCAAAGCCAGAGCCTACCTCTGCTACATCATGAGCCGTAACATCTCTCAAACCGTAGAGATGAGCGAGTCAGCAAGTCTGGATGTGGTCATCGATAAGATCAAAAATCTCAAAGAGGCGATCCCCTATGCCGAGGTGATCTACGCGATCGACGGGCAGGGGATCCAGATGGTCGATAACATCTCCTCCAATCCTAAACTGGCAGGTTTCGGCAAGGGTGAGGACAGAAGTGATCGTGCCTACTACTACCGTACGCTCAAAGAACACCGCTGTATCCTTACCGATCCCTATCCCTCTTTGGTGAGCAACGAGCTGGTCGTTACCGCCTCCTTCCCGCTGTACGATACACACAACAACCTTGTGGCGATCATCTGTGTGGACATCACCCTCAAGAACATCCTCAAGATGGTACACCCCAGTTCGGTGGACTCAAGCTTCGGCGTAGCGAGCAAATGGGTCTACGGAGCATTCTCTGCGGCACTGATGGGTGTGGCGATCCTCCTCTTCATCAAAGGGATCACCAGTTTCCTGCACTTCGGGGTCGATATCTCCAGTATCGATATCAACGAGGTCTTCAAGTCCACGATCCTGCTGACCCTCTCTCTGGCGATCGTCGATCTGGTCAAAGCGATCTTCGAGGAGGAGGTACTGGGCAAAGAGAAGCGGCGCGGTGTCGGGGATGACGAGACACATCAGACGATGGTGAAGTTCCTCGGCTCGATCATCATCGCTCTATCGATCGAAGCGTTGATGCTGGTCTTCAAGTCCGCACTGACCGACCCGACCAAGATCGAGTTCGCTGTCTACCTGCTCGTCGGTGTTTCGCTCCTGCTGGTGAGTTTGTCGCTCTATATCAAGTTTAGCCGTTCCGAGAGCAAGAAGAAGTGATGATCGACAAAACACTGATTATCTTCGATATGGACGGTACGCTGGTGAACTCTTCCATCACTATCGCCAACGCCATCAACTATGTCAGAGAGCAGTTGGGCTTTGATCCGATGGATGCAGCGTATATTCTGGAGCGTGTCAATGATCCTTCGATCAATCCCG
>CAYPWA010000071.1:0-6048 GCA_964414325.1 uncultured Sulfurovum sp.
AGCCATCGGCATCAAAGAAACCCTAATGTACCTTGACGGTATCTATGACAAAAAAGCACTTACAGAGAAGATCACGGTCAATACGGGGAGACTGGCAAAGCGTCAGGAAACCTTTAACCGTTCACAGTTCAATGATGTCATAAGGGGAAATGTAGAGGAGCTCGAGAAGAAGCTCCTTTCATAGGGTATTTACAAATACCTACAGTAGATTTAGTATCCGCTTGCGCTGATCATATAGTAGAGATATGAAACCAGTGGCTGTACATAGAAGATCGCTGCGATAGTCGCTACTGCAGCAAATCCAATGACCGCCATGAGCGGTTTTGAGAGGTTATAGTAGACCGTATCGACATCTTTTACAGGTTCTTTCAGGAACATATAAACGATCAGTTTCAGATAATAATATGCTGCTACTGCAGAGTTTAGCCCCATCACAATCGCTAGCCATACGTACCCGGCATTGACCGCTGCTTGCATTGTATAGATCTTACCCCAGAAGACAGAAAACGGTGGCACGCCTGCTAGAGAAAGCATAAAGAGTGCCATGATCACCGCACCGATCGGCATGATATGGATCAGCCCGGCAAACTTCTCATAAGGATGATCGTAACGATCGTTGAATCTTCTAACCTTGTGTCTGGAGATCCACAGCATTGCGAATGCCCCAAGGTTGGTGAACATAAAGAGTGCATAGTACAGGAAGATACTTGTCGTCGCCTCCGTCGTATCCAGTGCGATCGCCGCCATAATGAAACCGGCATGGGAGATGGAAGAGTAGGCAAGCATACGTTTGACATCTTCCTGCACCAGCGCCATAAGGTTTGCGATCGTCATCGTTACCACAGCGAGAACAAGTATCATATCACGTACCCATTCGATACCAAGATCGATATACATACCGAATATACGGATGGTTACGACCAAGGCAGCAATCTTTGGAACGATTGCCATATATCCCGCCAGCGGTGCAGAAGCCCCCTCATAAACATCCGGTGCCCATGTATGGAACGGAAAGAGAGAGAGTTTGAACGCCAGTGAGACCATCAGAAGTACGGAAGAACCGAGGATCGCAGCCATAATACCTGCTTCACCCAGACGAGCAGAGAGTATCTGGGCAACCTGATAGAGCTCTATCGAGCCTGTCAGTGCATAGACTGCTGCAGACCCCATAGCAAAGAATCCTGCCGCCAGTGCACCCATCGTAAAGTACTTAACTGCTGCTTCATAGGAGTTGCTTCTATTATGCAGTGCGATCAGTGTATAGAGTGACAGTGATGCCGTCTCAAGACCGACAAAGATCAGAATCAGGTTATCACTTGCCACCATGAACTGGAATCCTGCCACCATAAAAAGGAAAAGCGCAAAGAATTCCGGATAGGAGTACTCATGGAAACGCTTGGATGTCAATGCCAGCGGTATAAACAGAATGGACGCTACAATGATCAGTAACTGCGAGATAATCGAGATCCCGTCAATGAGCATCACATCGAAGAATCCGCGTTCATTGACATTCAGACCGATCGTTGCACCAAAGTCAACGACAAGGATCAGGATAGTCAACATCACATAAAGAGACTTGTGAAGCTTCTCATTGATCAGATCCAGTACCAAAATCACAAGACCACCAGCGATCGCAATAAGCATGGGTGCCAGGGTAACGAGGTTTAAACTCTCAAGACTTACTTTAATTGGTTCTAACATTACTTCACCTCCCCTGTATTAGTCATTGACTGCGGTACTTTAATCATATCCTTCGCTTCTGCCGTAATCGCCTTTTCATCCATAAAGACAAGCATCGCGTTGACCGATTTGTTAATCGGATCGAGGATAGGCTTGGGATAGACTCCCAGCCAGATCACGATCGCTACCAACGGAATAAGAGACCAGGTCTCTTTGGGTGTCAGATCTTTGAGTGTTTTATTCTCTTCTTTAGTCACGGGACCGAAGAAACTCTTTTTGAAGACGGAGAGCATATAAACCGCACCGATGATGATGGATGTTCCCGCAAGAATCGTCATGATTGGAGAGACTTGATAGAATCCAAGCAGAACAAGGAACTCACCGACAAATCCGATGGTCAATGGCAGACCTACCGATGCCATCAGCATGATCCCGAAGATCACGGCATACTTCGGCATCACTGCTGCAAGACCGCCGAACTCACTCATCAGTTTAGTATGACGTCTGTCATAGATGATCCCTACGAGCATAAAGAGCGCCCCGGAGACAATACCGTGTGAGAGCATCTGGAAAACTGAACCGCCGATACCTTCACTGTTCATTGCGAAAATACCCAACATAATGATACCCATGTGTGAAACGGATGAATAGGCAATGACCTGTTTCATGTCTTTCTGGGCATAAGCAACCATTGCCGTATAGATCACCATGATAATCGAGAGTACTGCAATAGGAGTGATCATCATCACGGAAGCATCAGGGAACATCGGCAGAGAGAAACGTACAAAACCGTAAGTACCCATCTTCAGCAAGACAGCCGCAAGGATGACTGATCCTATCGTCGGTGCCTGACCATGTGCATACGGAAGCCAGGTATGGAATGGGAACATCGGTACCTTGATCGCAAATCCAAGGAAGAACGCCGCAAAGAGCCAGAGCTGATAATCCACAGGCAGCACCAACGCATACCAATCCGTGATCGCAAAACTCCATACACCGGTAAGATTATGATAGACGTATGCGACAAACAGCATACCTACCAGCATTACCAGTGATCCCATGAAGGTATAGAGGAAGAACTTGATAGAGGCATAGACTCTCAACGGTCCACCCCATGCACCGATGATATAGAGCATCGGTACAAGAGAGAGCTCCCAGAAGAGATAGAAAATAATTGCATCGAGTGCAACGAAGACACCAATCATTGTCATCTCAAGGAAAAGAAGCGTGATGATCATATTCTTCACATCTTTCTCTATGCTCATACTGATCATACCAATCATGGTCATCAATGTTGTCATAAGGATGATAAAGAGCGAAATACCGTCCACACCCAGGTAGTAGTTGACCCCGAAATCAGGGATCAACGGAATCATCTCTACAAACTGCATGCCTGCATTTCCGGTATCGAAACTGAACCAGAGCCATAGAGAAAGCAGAAACTCGATCGCAGCTACGGTGATCCCGTACGCTCTGGCACTCTCTTTGTCCACGACAAACCCGAGCAATCCTGCGATCGCCGGGAAGAATATCAATACACTTAAAATATTATCCATCTATCTCTCCTTAACCTATCGCTGCAGCGGAGATCGCTGCAACAACCAATAGTAGCACCGCACCCACAGCCATCCAGTTCAGATAGTTGGAGAGGTTACCCGTTTGCATTTTTCTTGAGCCGTCACCTGTTTTGTAGAGGAACTTGGCAATACCGTCCACCGTCGCATCGACAATCTTGAGGTCAACCTTATTCCACATCATATCAGAGATCATTGCGTAAGGCTTACTGATGAACTCCTCATAGAGATTTGGAATGTAGTACTGATTGGCAAGCAGTTTGTAGTACCAACTGCTCTCCAGCTTTTCGTCACGCTTAAGCCCTTTGGCATACTTCTTGTATGCCAGTGCAATACCGCCTACAGCAAAGACCAGCACCACCAGTCCGAGAATCCATGCGATATGGTGCGTATGCTCACTCATGTGGTACTCAGGAAGCAACTTTGTTACAAAGTGCTCAAAGGTGTTCATACCGAAACCGGCTACTACTGCAAGCAGAGCAAGTGGTGACATCGCGATCAGCACATATCTGTACATCTCATGCGGCTCATGCGCGCCGTCTTTGAAGTAGTCAATCTCTTCAGGATAGCGTGGGCTCCCTTCAAAGGTCAGGAATACCTGTCTAAAGCTGTAGAATGCCGTCATACCTGCTGTAACGACCAGGATCGCCCACAGTACGATCGTCCCCTCGTTCCATGCCGTCTCGATGATGGCATCTTTGGAGAAGAATCCGGCAAAGAACGGGATACCCGCCAGTGCCAAAGAGGCAATACCCATATAGATATAGGTCGCTCTCATATACTTCTTGAGCCCACCCATCTTGAAGATGTCAAGTTCATCATGCATCGCATGCATAACGTTACCCGCACCCAGGAAGAGGAGTGCTTTGAAGAAGGCGTGTGCAGCCAGGTGAAAGAGGGCGATCCAGTATGCTCCAAGACCTGCTGCTGCAAACATATATCCAAGTTGTGACAGGGTCGAGAAGGCGATGATACGCTTCAGGTCTCTGTTGACCAGCGCCATCGATGCGGCAAAGAAGGCAACAAAGGTACCAAGTGCCGCAATGAAGTAGCTCACTTCCGGTGTCATACTGAAGATCGGATTGGCACGGATAACAAGGAAGACCCCTGCGGTGACCATCGTCGCTGCGTGAATCAGTGCGGAGACCGGCGTAGGCCCCTCCATCGCATCGGTTAGCCAAGTATGCAGCGGGAATTGTGCTGATTTACCCATTGCTCCGATAAAGAGTGCAATCGCAGCAGCATTGAGTACCGTACCACTAAGCCATGGTACTGCGGCAAAGACTTCGTCATACTGAAGACTTCCGACATTCCAATAAATAATAAAGAGCCCGATCAGCATCCCAAGGTCAGCAATACGGTTCATAATGAACGCTTCATTCGCTGCCCATGAAGGAGAGATAGAAGGGTTCTCTTCTCTGCTCTGGTCAGGTTTGTGGTACCAGAAACCGACAAGCAGCCAAGAACAGACACCGACCCCTTCCCATCCGATAAAGAGTCCCGCGAAGTTGTCGCTCATCACCAGCACCATCATCGAAAAGACGAATGCAGAGAGATAAGAGAAGAAGCGGTTGAAACTCTTATCATGATCCATATAGCCGATAGAGTAAATATGAACGATCGTCGAGACCAGTGTCACCACCGTCATCATGGTCACTGAGACCTGATCTACCATAAATCCGAACGGAATATGCAGGTCACCCGCACTGATCCAGTCCATCATGGTGACATGGATACCCTCACCGGTATGATAGATATGCATCGCCAATGCCGCAGATGCTAAAAACGAAATACCGATCAAGGCAGAACCGACAATACCTACAAACGTTTTGCGTTCACTCATTCCGAACAGTGCCGCAAAGAGAGAGCTCACAAATGGAGCAAACAGTGCTATATATACCAAATTTTCCATGCTTACCCCCTCATACTTGCAAGATCGTCAAGATCAAGACTGCCATGTTTTTTGTACAATACGATCAGGATACCCAGACCTACCGCAACTTCACTCGCTGCGATCGCGATGACAAAGAATGCGAACATCTGACCGGTCAAATCGTTATAGAAATGAGAGATCGCTGCAAATGCGATATTGACCGCATTGAGCATCACCTCCGTCGCGAAGAAAAGCATCAGCAAGTTTCTTCGTCTAAGCACACCCATCAACCCAATAGAGAAGAGGATTGCCGATACGATAAGGTAGTGTGAAAGACCTATCATTTTGCATCCTTTTGTTTCAAAATTTCATCATCTGCATTCTGATCTTCAGTAAGACTCTGATCCATTTTCTTGCCTGCCAGGATGATCCCCGCGATCATCGCCACAAGCAGCATCACCGCCGCCACTTCGAACGGCACTAGATACTTCGTAAAGAGTACGATACCGACATCTTGAGCATTGCCCACACCCTCATGCATCGGGTAGAGTGCCTGGATCGCTTCAGAATGGATCGGTCCGGCGAACATGAGTACCAATACCAGTGCGCTTAGTCCTCCCAACAGGAAGATAAGTGGTGCTGGGGTGTTCTTCTCTTTGATATCACGTGTCGCATCAAAGAACATCATCGCAAACGAATAGAGTGCCATGACCGCACCCACATAGACGATCAGCTGCACCACACCGAGGAAGTCCGCTCCAAGAATAAAGAAGAATCCGGAAATCAGAACCATCCCTGCTGCCAGTGAGGTCATTGCATAGAGTACATTCTTGCTCATCACAGTGATAAGGAACAGTCCTATTGTCAAAGCCGAAAACAGGTAAAAGGCTATTGTTTCATACATCTTCTCTCCTTAGTACG
>CAYPWA010000072.1:0-6034 GCA_964414325.1 uncultured Sulfurovum sp.
CAGGATACTGAAGCAAGAAGGCATCGACCGTGACAAGGAGTATGCACTGCAAAACCAAGCTGCCGAGGTAGGTGTCGCACCTTGGGTGATCCTTTTTGACAAAGAGCGGGGCGTGATGATCTCTCCATTCGTCGAAGGTGTACACCATACGCGTCTTAATAAGGAGAGATTGCAAAACTTAGTTACGACACTGCGTAGGCTACACGAGACACTGGTTTGGGAGGAAGCACCGCTTGATTTGGAACAAACCATTCGCTCCCGCACCCCCTCCATCACCAAGGCTTTTGAGACGATACGACACTATCCTGCCGACTTGGCAGTCTGCCACAATGACCCCAACCCCCAAAATATCCTCTGGCAAAAAGATACCCCCATCCTGATCGACTTCGAGTTTGCAGGGATGAACGACCGCTACTTTGACCTTGCGGCGGTGTGTGTGGAGTTTGGGTTGGATGAGAGGATGAAAAGGGACTTTTTGGATCTCTATTTTGAAGGATCGTATAGCCTTGAAAAGGTGAAAGCCTATGAGGTGCTTTATCGGCAACTTTGTAAAGAGTGGTTTGAAAACCTGAGTAAGAGGTTAAAAACGTAAAGGCGGGGATTACTCCACCGTCACACTCTTCGCCAGATTCCTCGGCATATCCACATCATTCCCCAATCTCACGGAGATCTCCAGTGCCAGCAGCTGTGTGACGACCATCATCTCGAAGAACTCTACCATCGGGTGGTTGGTATGTTGTGTTCGGATGAAATCGTCCGCCAGTTCGAAAGGCTCGGGGCTGATGGCACAGATGGTCGCATCGCGTGCGCTGAGCTCTTCGACGTTGGACTTGATCTTCTCGTAGTGCATCGTTTTGGGCATCAGTGCGATGGTAAAGAGTTCGGCATCGGCAAGGGCGATAGGCCCGTGTTTCATCTCTCCTGCGGGGTAACCCTCTGCGTGCAGGTAGCTGATCTCTTTGAGTTTGAGCGCACCCTCAAGCGCGAGCGGATAGAAGATATCTCGTCCGATGAAGAAGAAACCGTGTCCGTGCAGATAACGCTTGCTTAGGCGATGGAGTCTGGCGTGGAGTGCGTCGGTAACGGTAAGGGCTTTTGGGGTGTGGCGCATCGCATCGATCTCGGCTTTGAGTGTGGTGGTATCGATGGTGTTTTTCTGCTGTCCGACATAAAGCGAGAGCATCCAGAGTACCATCGTCTGGGTAGCAAAGGCTTTGGTGCTTGCCACACCCTTTTCGATGCCTGCACGTGTCAGGATCGCCGCATCGCTCTCTCTGACGATGGAGGAGTTGTCGACGTTACAGATGCTTAGGCTTTTGAGCCCTGCACGTTTTGCCATCTTGAGCGCTTCGAGGGTGTCGGCGGTCTCCCCGCTTTGGGAGATGGTCACAAAGAGCGTATCGGTGCTTAGCAGCGGCTCTTTGTAGCGGAACTCACTGGCGATCTCCACGTCACAGCGTATCTTTGCGAGGCGTTCGAAGAGATAGGCGGCAGTGAGTGCGGAGTGGTACGAGGTACCGCAGGCACAGATCTTGATGGCATTGATCCCATCAAAGAAACCTTCGCCAAGCTCATCGAGTACGATCTCCTCATCGAGCACACGCCCCATCATCGTCTCGGTCATCACATAGCTCTGCTCGTAGATCTCCTTCTCCATAAAGAAGCGGTATCCGTCCTTTTGGGCAGAGACCTTGTCGGCATTGAGCGGCTGTTTGGCGATGTTTCTCTCTCCGTTTGCATCGAAGAGATGTACGTCTCCCTCTTTGACATAGCCGTACTCTCCATCCTCCAGATAATAGACCTCGTTCGCTTTACCGATGATAGGGGTATCGGAGGAGGCAAAATAGATATCATTTCCGTCAAATCCGATGAGCATCGGCGAGCCGTTTTTAGCAAAGAAGATCGTATCGGGAGCCGCTTCTGTGATGAGGAGTGTGGCGTAAGCACCTTCCAGACGTGCAACGGTTTTTTTGAACGCCTCAAAAGGCATATCCCCGCTGTTGTGATACTTCTCAAAGAGGTGCACGATGGTCTCCGTATCGGTCTGGCTAAGGAAGTTGACCCCCTCTTGCATCAGCTCCTCTTTGAGTGCCTGATAGTTCTCGATGATCCCGTTGTGCACCACATAGGAGTACTGTCCCAGATGCGGGTGGGCGTTGAGTTCGGTGGGTTTGCCGTGTGTCGCCCAGCGGGTATGTCCGATGGAGACCCCAAACCCCTCGCTCTCATAGTTTTTGGTCTTCTCTCTGAGGTTGGCAAGCTTGCCAACGGCTTTGAAGTTGTTGAGCTTTTCCCCTTCGATCACCGCGATGCCTGCCGAGTCATATCCGCGATACTCAAGCTCTTGCAGCCCCTCAAGCAGGATCTCTTTTTTCTCTTTGGGACCGATATACCCTACAATTCCACACATATACGCTTCCTCATTTGTTGTCTGTTGTCAGTTTTTCGATAATTGCTTCCGTATTATGGCAAAAGTTTCCATTCTTTTCGATGAGAAACATATCCCGTACACGGTTCTTGAGCGTATGCACTTTTGCCGTGACGATATCGATATCCATCTCATCGAACAGGTCGATCACATACGCCAAAAGTCCCCGCTGGTTCTTGCTGCGCAGGTGCATAATGGCATAGGTCTTGGAGTGTTCGCAGTCGATATCGATATCCTCCCGTTTGATCAGGGGGATCTTTTCGATGCTCTTTTTTGTTGGATCGAAGGCATCGGTGACGATCTGCTCGATCAACGGGATCTCGCTCTCGTCCACCTTGGCGGCAAAGTCGATCTTGAAGTACTTCAGTTCATTGAAGAGCTTGCTGATATCCATATTGACCACTTCAAGACTGCTCAGCTTGCCAAGCAGATAGCTGAGGTTGAACGAATCGGCACGGATGATCTCGATGGTGAGGTACTCCTTGTTGCTAATGTGGTAGGTAAAGTCCTCTGTCTCAAAGGCCTTTTGGCAGATCTTGATGATCCGTTCGGGACGGTAGCGCAGGAAGAGCAGGTTGGAGGGCATCTGGAGGATCTTTTTCTGTTCGCTGCGCTTGAGTGCCTTAAAGAGCGGGTGGCGTTTGAGTGCGAGCTCCTTTTTGGCACGTTTGGCAGCCTCGTCGAGCATCGCGGTACGTCCGAGTACCTCCAGTGAGTGCTTGTAGAGCGTGCGGATCAGTTTGGCGCTGAAGGAGTTGTAGACATCTCCTCCCACCCCGCTCATATCGGCATAGGTGAGCACATAGATCATATCGAGCAGTTTTTTGGTCGGGAAGTGGGAGGCGAAGCCGAAGATGATCTTCTCGCTGTAGAGATCCTCCCTTTGGGCGACATTGCTCATCAGGGTATGGTACTGTATCAGCCGTTCACCCATTTCGATGAGTTCGGTTTTCATTCCGAGTTTTTGTGCAAAGATCCTAAAAAGAGAGACTCCTACATAATGGTGATCTCGTTTACGTCCCTTGCCTGCATCGTGTAGGAATGTGACCAGTTTGAGCATCGCTTTTTCATCTTTGTCCAGTCCCTCATAGAGTTCCTTGATCAGCGGTTCTTCAATGTGCTCAAGGTGATAGACGCATCGTAGCAAATGGATATCGACGGCATATTGATGATACCCGTCAAACTGTGGCAGATCGATTACCTTCTTGATGGGAGGGATAGTGTATCTTAGCAGCCGTGCATAGGAGAGGGTACTCAGTATCGAGTAGGCGTGCGGCTGGTAGAAGATCGTACGGATGGTCTCGTAGAGTGCTTTGTCCGGGCGCTCCGGGCGTTTGGCATCGATAAGTGCCTTAAGAAAGGTCGGATGTGCCCTGAAAGGGGTCTTTGCCTCTTTGCAGAGATGTTTGAGCATCCCGTTGAAGTCTTTGCCTTTGGTATAGACAAACCGTTTTTCTGAGGGAGGATCCATATATTCGTAGGTGAGTCGCTCCAGCCAGATGGTACTGTAGAGACGGATGATCTTGAGGCTTTCGGTGACCTTTTTGGCAAACTTCATATGCCCCTGTTGTGTCTGCTCGTAGCCTAAGAGTGCTGAAACAGAAGGAATGAGATCCAGACGCAGTTTGTCCTCTTTTTTATGTGTGGCAAGGTGGAGTGCCGAACGCACACGAAAGAGAAATTCCAGTGCAATGCGGAAAGGGCGATAGGCTTTCTCCTCGACAACACTGGAGGGAAGGTCTTTGATCGTATCGACATTGTAGATCACCTTTCCGATCCAGAAGACCAGATTGGCATCCCTAAATCCGCCGACCCCCTCTTTGAGGTTGGGCTCCATCGTCAGCGGAAATCTTCGGTGCTTGTCCGCCTGCTCCTGAAGCTTTGCCTCGATAAAGCCTTTGATGTCGTCGTGGCGTATGCGTTCGATGGCATTCTGCGTCTCCGTCCAGACGAAGTGCGATCCCTCGATAAAACGCGACTCGATCATCGCGGTCTTGATGGTGATGTCGGTTTGGGAAACCTCGTAGAGCTCATCGGTGGTATGGACACGGTGTCCCAGTTTGAGACCTGTATCCCAGAGGATATAGAGGATCTTCTCGATCAGCTCTTTCATGTTGTAGCCGGGGATATCTTTGTAGACGATCATCAGGTCGATATCGGAGTGCACACAGAGCTGCTCTCTGCCGTAGCTTCCCAGTGCGACGAGTGCCAGAGGGATGGAGTTTTTCATCGGCAGGTAGTCTCCGAACATCGAACGAAGCGCAACTTGGTAGACCAGTTTGAGAAGCGTGTCGATCTTTTTGGTATGCTTGACCAGAAAGTCTTTGCCCCCAGTAGTCGCAAAGGTCTCCTCAAGGGTCTCGAAGTAGGCTTTGATATCCTGTTTCAGTACTTTTGCAACCTCGAAGTCTGCGGCATTTTCATACAACAGTGCTTCGATCTCTCTTTTGAGTTTATCCACTTATGCACTCCTAAACAATTAGTGATATAATACCGAAATTTACAATAGAGCTTTCCAAAAATAGTAATTGTATTTTGTGCCAAGTACTCCGGCAGTCACGAACGCAAGCGCCCTACGGGTTAAGCGCTCCTTTGTCGCACTTGACACAAAATACTTTGATACAGGAGAGCTTATGAGGAAAAATACAAGATGGATCTCATAAACAAAGTACGCAACCGCGAACGCCTGACCCAAAGTGAGGGCGAAGCGCTCTATGATCTCGATCTCTATACGCTGGGGGAACTGGCTGACGAGATACGCAAAGAGAAGTACGGCAACAAAAGTTTCTTCAATATCAACCGCCATATCAACCCCACCAATGTCTGTGCCGATGTCTGCAAATTCTGCGCCTACTCCGCCAGCCGCAAGAACCCCAACCAGTATACGATGAGCCACGATGAGATCCTGCGTATCGTTGAGAACTCCGTTGCCAACGGTGCCAAGGAGATGCACATCGTCTCTGCACACAATCCCAATGACGGGGTCGAGTGGTATATGGGGGCGTTTCGAAAGATCAAAGAGCGTTTTCCCGATGTGCACGTTAAGGCGATGACCGCTGCAGAGGTGGACTTCCTGCACCGTGAATACGGGCTAAGCTACGATGAGGTGCTTGACAGGATGATCGAAAACGGTGTGGACTCTATGCCCGGCGGGGGTGCGGAGATCTTCGATGAAGAGGTACGTGAGTATCTGTGCAAAGGCAAAGTCACCTCCGACCAGTGGCTTGAGATCCACCGTAAATGGCACGAGCGGGGCAGAGAGTCCAATGCCACGATGCTCTTTGGACATGTGGAGAGCAGGGCGCACCGCATCGACCATATGCTGCGACTGCGTGATCTTCAAGATGCCACGGGCGGGTTCAACGCTTTCATCCCGCTGGTCTATCAGCGTGACAACAACTTTCTGCGGGTAGAGGAGTTCCCCTCAGGGCAGGAGATCCTCAAAACCTATGCCATCAGCCGTATCCTGCTGGACAATATCCCGCATATCAAAGCCTACTGGGTGACTGCCACAGTCAATCTCGCACTCATCGCTCAGGAGTTCGGTGCGGACGATCTGGACGGTACGATCGAGAAGGAGTCCATCCAGTCCGCTGCGGGTGCCGC
>CAYPWA010000073.1:0-5928 GCA_964414325.1 uncultured Sulfurovum sp.
TGACATTTCAGCCAAAAAGGATTATAATGACGTCACTACATAGCAGTAACTGTTACTACTATCACCATCTTCACGTAACAATCATAACAATGAGGAATCATGAGCGACAGCAAAAAATCCAACGGCCATGCCGGAAAAAAGAACAACAGAACACACGTACCCGTGCAGGGTTATAAAATAGAAGACCTTCAGCAAAAACCGCTTGATGATCTTGTCAATATCGCTAAAGAGGTGGGCGTAGAGAACCCCAACGAGTTCCAGCGTAAAGACCTGATCTTCGAGATCCTCAAATCACAGGTCTCTCAGGGAGGCTTCATCCTCTATACCGGGATACTGGAGATCATGCCTGACGGATACGGTTTCCTGCGTTCCATCGACGGCAACTTCGCCAACTCCAGCAACGACACCTATGTCAGCGGTACGCAGGTCAAGCGTTTCGCGTTGCGTAACGGAGATATCGTTACCGGACAGGTACGTCCTCCCAAGGATCAGGAGAAGTACTATGCACTGCTCAAGATCGAAGCGATCAACTACCTGCCGCCGGAGAAATCCAAACAGCGTCCGCTTTTTGACAATCTCACGCCGCTCTACGCCTCTGAACAGCTCAAGATGGAGTACCATCCCATGAAGATGACGGGACGTGTACTCGATCTCTTTGCTCCTATCGGGAAGGGACAGCGTGCACTGATCGTCGCACCGCCGCGTACCGGTAAAACGGAGCTTCTCAAGGAGCTTGCACACGGTGTGACACACAACAACCCTGATGCCTCACTGATGGTACTGCTGGTCGATGAGAGACCCGAAGAGGTCACCGACATGCAGCGTTCGGTGAAAGGAGAGGTTTACGCCTCTACCTTCGACATGCCTGCGCAGAACCATGTTCGTACGGCGGAGATGGTGATCGAAAAAGCCAAAAGACGTGTCGAGATGGGCAAGGATGTCGTCATCCTGCTTGACTCCATTACCCGTCTGGCGCGTGCCTACAATACGGTGACGCCAAGTTCGGGGAAAGTCCTCTCCGGAGGTGTCGACGCCAATGCCCTGCACAAGCCCAAGCGCTTTTTCGGTGCGGCACGTAACATCGAAGAGGGAGGTAGTCTGACCATCATCGCCACGGCACTCATCGATACAGGAAGCCGTATGGATGAGGTGATCTTCGAAGAGTTCAAAGGGACGGGTAACTCCGAAGTGGTGCTCAGCCGCCATGTCGCCGAGCGCCGTATCTACCCTGCGATCGATGTGACCAAGTCCGGTACACGTAAAGAGGAGCTGATGGTTGATCCGGAGACCCTCCAAAAGGTCTGGGCACTGCGCAATGCGATGCAGAATATGGAGGAGGTTGAAGGGCTCAAGTTCCTCTACTCCAAAATGATGAAGACCAAGAGCAACGAAGAGTTCCTCTCGATGATGAACGAATAAGTTGGATAGTCGGTAGCGGGTAGTGAAGATCGGCGTATTCGATTCGGGACTGGGCGGTTTGACGGTTGTTCAATCCCTGATGCGAACGATCAAAGGTGCCGATCTTTTCTACATTGCCGATACCAAACATGCTCCTTATGGGGAAAAGAGTCCTGAAGAGATCCTTCGCTACAGTCTTGATATCACCGAATACTTTCTCAATGTTCACCGGATTGATGCATTGGTCGTCGCCTGTAATACGGCAACTTCTGCGGCAATAGCCACATTACGTGAACGCTATCCGGAACTGATTATCGTTGGAACGGAACCGGGGATCAAGCCTGCGGTCGAACAGACACGTACAGGAAGAGTGGGGGTACTTGCAACGCCGGCAACGCTCCAAGGGGAGAAGTATCAACAGCTTGTCGATACCTATGCCAGACATAGAGATGTGATCTTGTATGAACAGGCATGTCCCGGGTTGGTAGAGCAGATCGAGTCTGGCAATATCGAACATCCCGATACCAGAGCGATGCTGGAGGTGTGGTTGCATCCGATGAAACGGGATAGGGTCGATACGATCGTACTAGGTTGTACGCACTATCCACTTGTATCGGAACTCATTTCGGATATAATGTCCCACCGGTTGACACTGATTCATACTGGAGATGCCATCGCCAAACGTCTTTTGAGCCTTGCCTCGGAGCGAGGATATCAAAATATCGGCAAGAACAGCCTGCACCTTTATGCAACAGCGACCATTGAACAAACGATCGTTGAAAATGTACTGGGAAGAAGTGCTTCTATCAATACTGTTATCGTGTAGACAGCATTGTTATACAAGATGTTTTCCTCATACTTATCACTTGGTTTTGTTCAACTAATATTTATTATTCTACTCAATAAAAATTAATAGTATTTATCTTATAAATATCACAAAACTAATATATGTATAAGCAAAAGCGCAATAGAATAGTCTCATACGGTTATACGTATTGAAAAAGCCTAACTTGTCGTGAGGCAAGCTCGGAAAGATCTGTATCTATTCCTTGTCCAACCTGATAGATAGCAGATCCGCCAATAAGTATAGATAACTATAAGGTATCTCTTATTGGGTTTCCGAAGCAGACCAAAGGAGAGACTATGAAACTAAAAGTGATCTGTATCACTGCATTGACAACATTGATGCTGCATGCCAACAGTGTTGAGATCGTAAAAGGAATGCCTTATGTTGAGGTGACCGATGCTCAGGGTAAAACCTATCGGATCGAAAGGGAGCAGAGACCAGACAGCTATCTGACCAATACATTCGCTCTGACCTCGAGACCTTCACCACCGTTTTTTATCGAGCCGTTCAAGGCTGCACCGGATGTAGAGACGTACGGTGAATTGGAACTGCTGGATTTCATCAAGCATAAAAAAGGCATCTTTATCGATGCACGCCTTCCCAACTGGTATGAAAAATCGGCTATCCCGACTGCACGCAACATCCCGTTTAAGATCTTTTTGAGCGACACTCCCGAACGTGAATCGGTACTGAAGTCCTTGGGTGTAGAGTATGACAAGAACGGTGATTTTGACTTCTCCAATGCCAAAACACTGCTCTTCTATTGTAACGGTGCGTGGTGCGGACAGTCACCTACAGCGATCCATGCACTGATCGAACTAGGGTATCCTCAGCAGAAGATGAAGTACTACAGGGGTGGTATGCAGGCATGGCAGCTGCTGGGATTGACAACGATCGTACCGGGAAAGGAGAAGTAGGATGAAAGCACTATTGATACTGATGGCCGGTGCGGCCGTACTAATGGCAGGACGATACGACAAGGTAAAGATTACTCCGGAGATCTCCTACATCTATGTTTATCATAAAGGAAAGGCGGTCAAGATACATCGCATACAGGATACGAAGAACAAGCTGACCGGTGAATATGCCAAGACCTATCGACCCGGTACCGAGATCCAGCCTGTTGATCTGCATAACGGCGTGCAGACGATCGGTGAGGTTGAACTGCTTCACTTTCTAAAAGAGAAGGTTAACAAGAAAAAAGGACTTCTCGTCGATCTACGTAGTAAAGCGTACTATCAAAAAGAGTCGATTCCCGGGGCGGTCAATATTCCGTTTGAGACTGTAAAAAACCATGAAAAAATGGAGAAGATCATCAAGGTGCTTGGTGCCAAGCGTCGTGCTGACGGTACGCTGGATGCTTCCCATGCACGTACGGTCGCTTTCTATTGTCACGGATTGTGGTGCAGTAAAAGTGCGGAGTTTATCGATGCGTTTTTGAAGCTGGGCTATCCTGCCGACAAGATACTCTACTATCGTGGCGGTTTCCAGATGTGGAAGATCCTCGGCTTTACGACAGTGACCAACTAAGAAAGGGGAGAATATGAAAAAACTGATAGATAACTTGGCCGTAGGGATGGTTGTACTACTGTTTGGGATCGTAATCGCCCTGATCGTTCGCTACAACATGATCGATGAAGATATATCGACAGCGCTTGTCACAGTTCCCGAGATAAACCAGCCGACCGTGAAAAAAGACAATGCCAAAAACAACTATCTCAGTACGTTGGAATCCTATAGCGATGTCGATGTTCAGGTTGATCCGACCAAAGAGAGCCAGACCAATACCGTCAAAGTGGTTTCCGAAGAGACCAAGAGTGAGCTCGAAGCAGCATTGAAAGCAGATGAGAAAAAGGATTATCTCAAAAAGCTTGAGCACTATAGTGACGAAAAACAGACTGTAACCAGAAGTGAAAAACTCAAAGATGTCAAACCTGCCAAGACGGAGAACGACGATACGATCGGCAGTGAACTAGAGAGTATTTTGGGTGAATAGTGTAGAGGTCAGATCAGCCCGATCGCCTCTCTGACCTTTTGCATCTTCGCATCGGCGATCTCGCCGGCTCTCTTGGCACCTGCTGAGAGGATGTCGTGCACCTCATCCATATGCGCCAGATAGTAGGCACGTCTCTCTCTGGCTTCGCCCAACTCCTCCCAGATCAGCTCTTTGAGATACTTTTTGAAGTGTCCGTACCCTTCTTTGCCGCTTTGATAGCGCTCCTGCAGCGCTTTTTTCCCCTCTTCGTCAAGGAAAAGTGCGGCAAGATTGTAGATGTGACACCCCTCCCACTCCAGCGGTTCACCCAGCGGTGTGGAGGAGGAGATGATCTTGTTGCAGCGTTTCTGGAGGGGTTTTTCGTCCATAAAGAGGTCGATGGCGTTTCCATAGCTCTTGCTCATCTTCTGTCCGTCGATACCGGGGATGGTCGCGACCTCTTCACTGACCATCGCTTCAGGCAGCGTGAAGAGTTCGCCGTATTCGTTGTTGAACTTGGTTGCGATATCGCGGGTCATCTCCAGATGTTGTACCTGATCTTTGCCCACAGGTACTTTCTGTACATCAAAGAGCAGGATATCCGCCGCCATCAGTACAGGGTAGCTAAAGAGCGCGTGAGAGGCGGGGATACCCTTGGCGACCTTGTCTTTGTAGCTGTGGGCACGCTCCAGCAGTCCCATCGGTGTGAACTTGGAGAGTACCCAGTAGAGTTCGAGCACCTGCGGTACGTGGCTCTGTACCCAGAAGGTGGTTTTGTTCGGGTCGATCCCTACCGAGAGGTAGTCCACCGCCGCATCGAGGGTGTACTGCCTGAGCGTCTCGGCATCTTTGGAGGTGGTGAGTGAGTGGTAGTTGGCGATAAAGGTGAAGAGCTCATGCTCCTCCTGTAGCTCTACCATCGGTTTCATAGCACCGAAGTAGTTGCCTATGTGAAGTTTGCCTGAGGCTTGTATCCCTGTGAGTACGCGCATCGTTGCTCCTGCTTATGGTTTGTGAAATTATAGCAGGAGAATGTCGAATTACGAATTAGGAATGACGAATTTCGGATCATTTTGTAGGGGTGCCCCTTGTGGGTACCCTTAATCGTTTGAAGCAGAGGGCAACCACAAGGGATTGTCTCTACTCCTCTTCGAACCGTTCCCCGCGTTTACGTGCGACGATATCCAGCGGTACGCCTTCGAAGTCGAACTTGCTTCGGATGTAGTTGGCAAGGTAGCGTTTGTAGCTGAAGTGCAGCCCGTCGGGACGGTTGGTGATCAGGGCGATCTTGGGCGGCTTGGTCTCGTACTGGGTGGCGAACTTGATCTTGACCACCGCACCGTTGTGGCTGGGGACGTGGTGACGGTTCATCGCTTCACGCAGGGTATCGTTGAGCTTGGAGGTGGGGATGCGCTGTTTGTAGCGCTCATAGATCGCCGTGATCTGGTCGAGGATCTTGTGTACCCGCATCCCGGTCTTGGCGGAGATGGTGATCAGCGGGGCGTAGTGGAGGAACTTGAGTTCATCGCGGATATCATCGACCATCTCCTCATAGGTTTTCTCCCCGCGAATATCCCACTTGTTGGCGACGATCAACGCTCCCAGTCGGAACTTCTCGATCAGTCCGGCGATACGCTCATCCAACTCCAGCACCCCTTCTGTCGCATCGATCATCAGCAGGGCGATATCGGCTTTTTCGAGCATCGCT
>CAYPWA010000074.1:0-5911 GCA_964414325.1 uncultured Sulfurovum sp.
TCGATCCCTATCTTGGTGGCTACATATCCCGTCTGTTGTGGTTTTAGTCTCATGCTGTAAACTCCTTTTGTGTTGTCTTTGTTCGCGTTAACGAATGATCGTGTCTTCTCTCTCCGGAGAGGTGGAGATGATGCCAATCTTCGTACCGATCATCTCTTCAAGTGCCAAAATGTACGACTTTGCCGTTTCGGGAAGCTCTTCAAAACTGCGTGCACCTTCGGTCTTCTCCCAGCCGGGATAGGTCTCGTACACTGCTGTGACATCTTCAAGGTCGTAAGGTACATAGTCGATACGTTTGCCTTCAAACTCGTACGCCACACACACCTTGATCTCCTTAAAACCGTCAAGCACATCGAGCTTCATTAGCGCCACCTGATCGACCCCGTTGACACGCACCGCGTGACGCATTGCAACCGCATCGAACCATCCGCAGCGTCTGGGTCGCCCTGTCGTCGTACCGAACTCATGACCGTTCTCCCTGAGCCTGTCACCCTCTTCTCCCAGATCCTCACTGGGGAACGGCCCGTTCCCCACACGGGTACAGTAGGCTTTGGCGATCCCTGTGACCTTGCCGATATCTTTGGGGTTGAGCCCCAATCCCGAACACGCCCCCGCACTGACCGTCGTAGAGGAGGTGACATAGGGGTAGGTACCGTGATCGATATCGAGCATCGTTCCCTGTGCGCCCTCAAGCAGTACTTTTTTGTCCTCATCCAAAATCTTCCATATCAACTGGGTCGTATCGCAGATATACGGAGAGAGTAGCTCTTTGTAGTGTGTCAGCTCGGCAAGCAGTTCCGACTCTACCGGTGCTTCGACCCCCATCGCATCAAAAACGGGTTTGTTGATCGTGAAGAACTCCATAATCTTCGCTGTCAGCTTTTCAGGATGCAGCAGCTCTCCGAGACGATGCCCCACACGCGCGACCTTGTCTCCGTAAGCTGGACCGATCCCTTTACCAGTGGTACCGATGGCTTTGTCTCCTTTGAGACGCTCACGCGCCTGATCGATCTGCGCGTGATAAGGCAAAAGGACATGCGCTTTGTCCGAAAGGAAGAGCCTGCCTTCCAGATCGTCAAATTGCTCCATCTCCTTGATGAAATCCTTGGGAGAAAGCACCACTCCGTTGCCGACGATATTCTTCGCTTTGGGATTGAGAACCCCCGAAGGAATCAGGTGCAGCGCATACTTCTTGTCACCGATGACAATAGTGTGCCCCGCATTGTGTCCACCTGCGAAACGACACACATAGTCGTGCGTCTGCGCCATATGGTCAACAATCTTCCCTTTGCCCTCATCACCCCACTGGAGTCCTACGATCAAATCTGCTTTACTCATCTTTTTTCCCTGTTCATTTTACTAAGGATACACGCATCGGTATAGAGCGCAAACCCTGCCGCTTCTACGTTGTCAATGGTGTAGGTACCGCCGGTCGCCAACAGTGCATTGCCTTCGAACATACGGAAGGTCAACGTATCGTAGTAACGCATCTTGGCATAGAAAAGCGGAGAGATCACCATACGCTCATACGCCACCTTTTCGGTTGCCATTTTCAGTCTTTCAAGTTCGCTGCGGATATCCTCGGGGAAGCTCCCAAGATCCTTCAGATCCGCCACACTGTCAATCCGTACAAGCTGCTCGATCCACGGCAGATCGCTCTGAAGGATCTGCTCGACATGCATCGCTTTGAGCACCTCCAGAGAGATCCCGTACTTCTCATTGAGCAGATGAGGGATGCGGATGTTCGCCACCTGCATCACCGGTTGCGCACCGATCTCATTGAGCAGACGTACGCTTGTTTGGACGATCTCCTCGAAACTGCCGCCAATAACCTCTGCCCCGATCTGATACTGTTCTCTGGTCGGGAAAGTAACGGTAGGCTGGATGTAAAACCACCTCTGCGATGCCGTAGAGCGCCCCAGACGCTTGGTGACGATACGTACGACATCCGCTGTCGAGTCCGCACGCAGAGTCACCTCATGGTTCTGCTCGTCATTGAGACGCACCAGCGGTTTTAGATCGTCAAAGCTCTCATGCTGATGATAGGAGAAAAGCGGTGTGACGATCTCTTCAAAACCAAGATGTTCAAGCATCTGTGCGGCAATGTTCTCAATCTCACGTTTGAGCCGTGCACTCTGCCCAAAGTAGAGCTGTGATCCACTCGGGATCTCGTGTTGGAATATCATGCGTCCTCTTTGTTCAGTATGCTTTTGAAGTACTCTTCGTTAAATATCCGTGAGGCCGTACCGTTATAAGGTCTGCGTCCCAACTTCGCCAGTGCAAGCTCAACAGCATTGACCACCCAGACCATCTCGTAAGGTTCGATCAGTCCCATCTGGTTGATACGAAAGATCTTGCCTTTAAGATGATCCTGTCCTCCGGCGACATTGACCCCGAAATCGCTCTTGAGAAGATCACGGATCTCCTTGGCGTTCACATCATCGATTGTGGTCATCGATCGTGCCGGAGATTGGGGATAGGAGTGCAGTCCTAGTGCTTCAAGCGCAAAGCGGGTAGCTTTGGCGCGTCGTGCCGTATCGCAGTAGAGTTTGCCAAGCCCTTCACCCTCTTTGATCTGTTTGAGGATCGCTCCCAGTCCGATGATCAGTGTCGTAGCCGCAGTATAGGCGGTCGTGTTCTGTCGCTGTTTTTTGATCTCGGAGGCAAGATTGAGGTAGTAGCCTCTTCCCTCGCCGATCTTCTCCACAGCCGCATCGCTCAGTCCGAGGATCGCCAGTCCGGGAGGCAACATCAGTGCCTTCTGGCTTCCGGCGATCAGTGCATCGATATGGGTGGTGTCGATACGCTCAACACCCACTGCGGTGATCCCGTCCGCGATCACCATCACCTCGGGTCTCATCTCTTTGACCGCTTTGGCGATCTCCTCGACGGGGTGTCTCAGCCCTCCTGCAGATTCACTGATCTGGATCGCGATCGCATCGATACTGCTATCACTTTCGAGTGCTTCAAGCACCTCCTCGACACTTGCGGGGGTATCCCACTCATGTTTGATCTCGACATTGTTGAGTCCGTGAGCCTTGGCGATCTTGCCAAAACGCTCACCGAACTTTCCGGCATTGATATTGAGCAGGGTATCGTGACAGAGGTTAATCACCGCTGCCTCCATCGCACCGGTACCGGTAGATGCCAACATCACGACCTCATCGGTCGCCATCAGTTCAAACAGCAGTTCTCTGGTCTCTTTGAAGATCGCTTCAAATTCAGGTGTTCTGTGATGGAGTGTCGGCTCTGCCATCGCCAGTCTGACAGACTCGGGTACGGGGGTGGGTCCTGGGGTAAAAAGTAGCATAATCATCCTCGCAATCGCCGTCATCGGCGACGGCGTAATTGATGAGATTATATCGAAAAATAGGTTAGAAGATAATTTGTATGCTATATCGTCTGCTGACCAATCTCTTTGTAGCGTGCATAGTAGTGCTCTACAAAGGCTCTGACCGTCTCGTTTTTCGGCAGGAATATGCCGTTCTCTTTGAAGGTGTATCGGCTTAGATATGTATTAGCATCGGCTTTTTCCAGATAGGTCTTGGCAAGTTCTTTATAGGCAGTAATATAGTGCGCTTTCATCGCATCGTACCTGCTATAGTCTATCCTGATCTGCCCGTCATAGGTGACAACGCCTGAGGCAAAGAGAAGATCCAGATGGATCAGCCCTTCACAGTAGTACGGCAACACTTCGCCTACCTCTCGCCATGCCATCAGCCCTACCGCTCTGGAGACGAGGTCATTGACGATATGCTTTTTGAGTGCTTCTTTTTCATACCGGAAAAATGCCATCAGCCCGCCGGCAGTCGCCTTGAACTCTTCGATGTTTTTGAACTGTCCGGTGGTATTCATCGTTGTCTCGGTATCTGTGTCGATCCAGAGGATATGTCCGAATTCATGCCCGATGGTGGAGATGTCATATATCTCGTGCCAAAGATCAGGTTCACTCTCCGCCAGTGCCCGCTGCTGCTGCACAAAATCTTTTCCAAAAGTCTCGACACTGAGCTTCATAATCGGTTTGGACTTTTTACTCTCCAGCACGAAATCGGCATAGGCAAAGATCTTCTTGCCAAGCTCGGTACTGACCTTCTCATCGTTGGGTACCACCTGTGCGGAGAAGAGTCCGTTGAACTCCGCTGCATAATAGAGCATCGGCTGACCGATATAGAGCTGGGTACGATCGACCTGTAACAGGTTTTTGGCGATTGTATCCAGCGCTTCCTTGCCAAACTCCTGCGCCATCTCGTAGGCAAAGAGTTTGATGTTCTCTCGTGTGTGTGACCCCTCCTGAAGCCGCGGGTTGACAATACGCAGGTCCCACTCGAGTGCGACCGCTTTACGGTAGTGGTCTTCGTAATACTCCAGCGGATGCCCTACCTGTATCGGTGTGGTGATCGCCATCCAGCGCCTGTCCACCTCCGCCCACATATCCACCAGTTCGTCGGTCTTGGTGTGGGCAAATGCCTCTTTGAGTGCCGTAAAGTAGGCAATCCACTCCTGTTTCTGTCCGAAGACCTCATCCTCATGCTGCCCAAGCAGTGCGATCAGCTGCTCCAGTGCGATCACCACCGCTTCCGCCTCTTTGGCAAATGCTTCAGCATACGCAACACTGCGATAGTTGTCGCCCTCTTTAACCAGTACCGAATAGCTTCGGTCAGTTACGTTCCCTTCGCTGTCACGATCGAGCAGTGACGCCTCTTCGAGATACGTGAAGATCTTCGCATCATCTCCGTTAAAGATCTCGTTGAGTTCAAGATTGACCCCGTTGATGATGTGATGCATCCAGTGACTCTGCCATTCGCTCAACCGCAGCCCCACAAAATGTACTCCGAAGATCAAACCCCGATAGAACGGTGTGAGTAGCTTTTGCTCCTCGATCCATCCGATCAGGCTTTCGTGTCTGGCGATATGCAGCGTAGAGACAAACCCGTAAGCAAGCTCTTTTTTGAGTCGTATCTCCTCATCGCTGCAGCCGTGTTTTTGCAGTACCTGTTCGAGTGCATCTTCGCGCAGATTGACGATACGAGTGAGCGCTGCCATCTCGCTCTCTTTGTCCCGCGGAATATCGATCAGCTTCAAAAAGGCATCGACAATCTTATCCGCACGTTCGTGTGTTTTGTTCTCATCAAGCAGATCGTAGTAGCCGTTCAGTGTCACCTGTCTGTCCTGAAGCTCCAGATAGACCGCCTGCAGGTCGTTCATAAACTGTTCTTTTGTCATGGTATTTCCTCTCTTTGGTACCCATGAAGGGCACCCCTACATGGATTTTGGGTCGTTCGGTTTTGTAGGGGCAATCCCTTGTGATTGCCCTATTTCTTTTGCAGCATCTCAATGATCGGTTTTGCCAGTGCCAATGCCTTGCCACGATGGGAGATCTGTGACTTGACATCATCCTCCAACTCTCCAAGCGTCTTTTCATACCCGCCAGGGATGAACATCGGATCGTATCCAAAGCCTTTATCGCCTCTGGCTTCGTCGATCACCTTGCCGTGCATCCAACCGTGTACAACATATTCACCGTACTTTGAGACGATCGCAATCGCAGCAGTATAGTAAGCCGGGGTCTCTTCAAGTCCTTTGGCTCTGACCGCCTCGATCAGTTTATAGAGATTTTCTTTGTCGCTTACACCCTCACCGGCATAACGTGCCGAGTAGATCCCCGGTGCACCGTCAAGTACCGGCAGGGAGATTCCGCTGTCATCGGCGATGACCAGATAATCCTCTCCAAGCTTCTCATAGATCGTGCGCGCCTTGATCAGCGCATTGGCAGCAAAGGTATCACCGTCTTCAATGATCTCCATATCGCCTAAAATCTCTGAAAAAGCCGTCACCTCATCCCGGCACATCTGCCGAAATTCCCGCAGTTTGCCTTTGTTGCCCGTCGCCAATACCAACTTCATCTCGATTA
>CAYPWA010000075.1:0-5892 GCA_964414325.1 uncultured Sulfurovum sp.
TTGAGAAGGCATCGAGCATCTCCCAGGTGGTCATCTCCTTTTTCCGTACCTTGAGTACGAGATGTTCTCCCGATCCGGTGAAGTCATACAGGGGTATCTCCTCCACGGTAAAATCTCGGGGAGAGGAATTGAAGAGAAATTCATTCTTGACATTGAGAGGATATATCGGTTTCATGGTCACCTTTTGGGATGGTTTGTCTGCAATTTTAGCGCAAAGGGAGTTAGATATTGACATTTTATAGAAAATCGCTATAATCCTCTCAAAATCCAAAAAGGTAACAGTGTGGCAAACCAGACAAAAGAGGCAATATTTTTCGACCTTGACGGTACCCTTATAGACAGTGTGCCCGACCTGACACTTGCTGTCAATGAGATGCTCCGTTCTCTGGGCAGAGAACCTTTCGATGAAGCAGATGTGCGTGAGTGGGTAGGCAACGGCTCTGCGACACTGGTCAAACGGGCACTGCTTGGCAAAAGAGAGGTAGAGGACGAAGCGCTGGATGAAACACGCTTTAGCGAAGCACATGCCCGTTTTCTCGATGCTTACCAAAACCATCTGTGTGATGTGACCAGACCCTATGAAGGCACGATAGAGACGCTTACGGAGCTCAAGGCGCGCGGGTACAGACTGGCGATCATCACCAACAAACCGCATCGCTTCATCCACCCTATCCTCGAGCGTCTGGGGATGGACGGCTTTTTCTCCTTTTTCCTCGGTGGAGATACCCTGCCGAAAAAAAAGCCCGATCCCATGCCGCTGCTGCATATGTGCGACATGATGGATCTACCCAAAGAGGCGTGTGTGATGGTAGGTGACTCGGGCAACGACCTGCTTGCCGCACAGGCTGCGGGTATCGACAGTGTCGGTGTGACCTACGGCTACCGCTACGGTGAGGATCTGCATCAGTACAAAGCGGTCGCTGTCGTTGATAGTATGGAAGCACTGCTGGATATCTTTTAGGGGTCGCAGATGAAGAGTAAACCACGAATCGCCATTGTCGGTGGAGGTGTTGCGGGTGCAACCACGGCACTCTATCTGGGACAGATGGGGATGCGTGTCACCCTTTTTGAGCGGGAGAAGAGCCTTATCTCCGGTCCTCCCTTCTGTCATCTGCATGCGGGAGGCAACCTCTACCGTGAGATCAGTGACGATCAGTGTGTGACCCTGTTGAAGCAATCCATTGACTTTCTGCGATACTACCCCTTCATCGTCGACTACCGCCCTACCGTCATCGCCATTCCGACCGAGGACAAAGGCGATCCTGAGGATCTGTTGCCGCGTTTGAGACTGCTTGTCAAAGCGTATGAAGCACATATCGCCAAAGATCCTCAAAACAGGGTGCTTGGTGACCCTTCGGATTACTACCGTATCTACACCAGAGAGAAGATGGAAACGCTTGCCGGGGCTGGGAGCATTCCCCATCCCCGCACCTTCGATGAGTGGATGATCCCCGTAGCAAAACAGATCGATTTTGACAAAGTGAAGTTCCCGCTGATCATGGTGCAGGAGTACGGACTGAACCTCTTCCGACTCGCTGCAGGGGTCTCTCTGACACTCTCTACCATGGAGAATATCGATCTGAAGCTCTCACACCGTGTCACATCGGTCACGAGAGAGTCTGAAGGGTGGCGTGTAGGCTATGTCTATGAGGATGGAAACGATGAGATGCGTTTTGATTACCTGATCAACGCCGCAGGTTTCCGCACGGGAAGGATCGACGATATGGTCGGTGTCCCCTGCCAAAGTATGGTGGAGTTCAAGGCTGCCTATATCAGCAAGTGGGAAGGGTGCTGCGATACCCTCTGGCCGGAGGTGATCTTCCACGGAGAGCGCGGTACTCCCAGAGGAATGGGACAGTTTACCCCCTATCCTGAGGGCTATTTTCAGCTGCACGGTATGACCAAAGAGATCACCCTCTACGAGGACGGTCTGGTTGCCAGTACCAAGCTCAGCTGCCAACCGCAGCTCAAGCCGGAGTTCATCGAGAAGATCGAACGCTCCTGGCGTACCGAAGAGGTCGAAGCACGCACGAAGAATGCTATCGGACATCTGGCGAAGTATATCCCCCGATTTGCTAACGCCAAGGTCGGCTCCAAACCGCTCTTCGGTGCGCAGCAGATCCCCGGAAGCGACCCGACTCTGCGTGTGGCGGAGGTCTCCTTCCCTGCTGAAAAATATGCCCGTTGTGAGATTGTCAAGGTCTCCTCGGTACTCGATATGGTCGATGCGATCCTCAGGAAGCTTGTCAAAGAGGGGCTTTGGGAGGATGCCACGCCGCAGAGAGATCTAAGCTACCTGCAACATCTCGATGAGACACGCCTCACACGCCATGCCGAAGAGATCGCCCTTATGCGAAACTATCCTGCCGCACTCTCCGGTCGTACAGTACCAAAACCAATACAATAGGTTCACATATAATACATACAACCTATGGTATTATTCCATTAAAAAGGTGCACCCCGTGAAACGATACTATTTGCTCCTTCTCCTTCCTGTACTGCTCTTCTCAAAACCACAGATAGAGCACCTGACGATCCACGATAACGACTTCTATATCATCACCGATACCTACGATATCTATGACAGCAAAGGCAGAGTGATGAAGTTCTACCGTGAGGAGAACAATTATGATATGACCCATCTGTTTCATTTGACGCTGGAGGACAAAACCGGAACCTGCAGCGCGCGAAGTGTTCAGGAAGGCTACTACGAGATCAACGGCAGTGAGATCCTACTCTACACGTTTTGGGATCGGCAGGGGCGTATCTACGATGTCCCCTACGGTGCGAGGATACAACACTATCATATCCAAAGCAACGGTATGCTCAAGCTCCTTGAGAGCAAGCTCTATGTAGAGACAGCGGCAAAGAGTTTTGACAAAGAGAGTGCAATGCGCTTTCTCTTTACCCCACCCCAAAGCGAAGCCGACAAAAAGGCACTTGAGGGGTATGTCCGATCGGTAGAAAAACAGTACAAAGGAAGATTTCTCTTTGGTAAAGAGGCAGAAGCGTTGATCAAAGAGGTTAAAGCAGCGATCAACCGCAAAAACAGAAATCGTTGGAGGTAACGATTATCCGAAGTGGTGGCTTTTGCACGGAAAACGCACTGAGCCTTCCCGTACCACCGCGAAGATCGTCAGCGGTGTATCGGTCTGCCGTGCGATCCTCTCCACACTCTCCCGATGCGCCGGATCGAAAGCCACAAGCATCTCGTACTCCTCTCCGCTGAAGCCCTCCTCATTACGGATCGGATGCAGAGGCTCAAATCCATATTTATTGATATCAAGAAGCTTGTTCGTATCACAGTAGAGTCCGTCGGAGATATCCATCCCCGCTCTGAGATAGCCACGGGCACGATAGATGAATTCTCCGCGAAGCACCGGCTCGTAGAATTTCGAATCGGGTGCGATCTTCTCTCCATTGAAAAGTGCCTCAAGATCCCGTTTGCTCTCACCCAATGTACCTGTAAATGCCAGCAAATCCCCCTCACACAATCCTTTTCGCAACAAAGGATCGTCACTTTGGGAGATGAGCGTGATACTCAGGTGCAGTTTGTCTCCACCTATCGTGTCGCCGCCAATGATCTCACAGCCATACTCCTCTGCCGTGCGATGCATACTCTCCATCAGTATATCGATCTGCCTAGTCGTCATCTCCATGGGGATGCTCACCGTTACCAGTGCGAACTTGGGGTGTGCGTTCATCGCGATTGCATCGGAGAGATTGACTAGCATCGCTTTGCGCCCTATTTGTGCGTAGCTCATCCACTTCCGTTTGAAGTGGGTATCTTCGAAAAACGCATCCATGCTATAGAGCATATCACCCACCACCGCCGCATCGTCACCAATATATTGTGAAGGCAGTTTGCTAATAAGGTACGCCTCTTTATCCATCCGATCATCCTCATATCTATGTATCTATCTTGGCAAAATTGTAACATACCAAGCGCTAAGTTTAGCATATTGGGAGAAAACGCCTCTATTTTGAATGCATTGTGGTTATAATCTATACAAACATTTTTAACACTATTAACTGTAGTATTTTGTATCAAGTGCGACAAAGGAGCACTCAACCCGTTAGGACGCTTGCGTTTGCGACTGCCAGAGTACTTGACACAAAATACGGTCTTTCGCAAAAAGTATATGGTAAAAACAGCACTTCAATAAGGACAATCTATGCAACATACCCTCGATATACGCGCATTCTTTTTCAATGCCAAGACGGACTACCTCCCCTACTACAAACCCTTTAAGCTTGCACTCGATGCGGATGCGCCCGCCAAAGAGATCCTCGCTCAGATCAAAGAGCGCAACGAGAACTTCGCCTATCCCGAAGAGAAGCTGCTTTTCAAGATCAACGATCTTGTTTTAAACGGAGAGGAGAAGGTCGGCGATGTCGTCGCACGTCTGGGAACGGAACTCCAGATCGATCCGGTACTCTCCTACCGAAGCAACCACTGTCTTATCATCAACGACGAGGATTTTATGCAGCGTTTCGAACTTCTCGCCCCTTATGCGAACGATGAGGACAAAGCCTACTACGAGAGCCTCTATGCACAGCACTACGCCTCGGAGAGCCTCAAATTCAGCCATGAGTATATCGGCGATGCCATCCTGCTGTTGGCACACAGGATGATCACCAACGGCTCCGAACACAAAGCGGAGATCCTTGAGGCGATCAACGATCCCTATGAGGGCATCAATGCCTGTGAGTTCGAGAACAACCTATTCGACGGAGAGGATCATACCGCTACCATCGAAGCACTCCTTGCCATGTATGAGCAGCCTGCATGCAACAAATTCCTTGAAAAGATCAGCCAAAAGCTCTCCAGAGAAGCGCAGGCTGCCCACACACTCAATAGCATCGAAGGTGTCGGTGTCGCCTACTACCCTGCACACTGTACCGCTCCCGCATTCGAGGAGGTCTTCTCTCTGATCGAAGCCGCAGGTGCCAAGGTGGTACGCTTTGGCAGAGAGCGAAGACTGTGCGGACGTACACTGATCGGCAGACAGGACAACCTCGCCTATCTCAAAGCCGCTACGACACTGCTCGATGCACTCGACAGCGGAGCGGATGCGCTCATCGTCGCGGACAAAGCCGACCTGGAGATGTTGAACAAACACTTTGCGGGCATCCAGAAGCGTATCGGCAGGGAGATCCCTATCGCACTGATGGATATGGCACAATTCAAAGAGATCACACGGAAAACGGAAGCGGCATAATATCGCCGCTTTTGTCGTCATTATCACCCATACTTATCTTCTCCATAAACTCCCGTTCTACCCTGTTTCTCTTTCCGTAACATTTCACCTCTTTTGATCTTTTTTTGGCTTTTCATTAATCCGTTTGATACCAACCGAACGCTATAATAAATGCAAATTTGACATGTAAAGGACGCAAGCGATATGGACGTAAAAATCTATGAATACGATGCTGTCATCGTCGGTGCCGGTCTTGCCGGACTGGCTGCTGCCAAAGAGCTCACCGAAGCGGGCAAGAAGACAGCGGTCATCACCAAACTCCATCCACTCAGATCACACTCCGGAGCAGCACAGGGCGGGATCAATGCCGCACTGGGCAAAGAGGACTCCGTCGAGCTGCATATGTTCGACACCGTCAAAGGGTCGGACTACCTTGCCGATCAGGATGCGGTGGAGCTGATGTGTACCAAAGCACCCGAGACGATCCGATGGGCGGAGCGTATGGGAGCGGTATTCTCCAGAGACGAAGAGGGCAATATCGCGATACGTCCTTTCGGCGGACAGAGCAAGCCCCGTGCCTGCTATGCCAAAGACAGAACCGGACTGGCAGTACTTCAGGCGATCTATGAGCAGGCGTTCCGTGCCGGTATCGAAGTCTTTGACGAGTGGTACTGCGCCGACCTGCTCTACG
>CAYPWA010000076.1:0-5839 GCA_964414325.1 uncultured Sulfurovum sp.
GTCCCAGTCTGCGAAGCTGTGCGGGGGATTTGTGTGCATACTCCTTGGCGTAGATAGAGGGCGGGACATTCCAGGTGGGATTGAGCACAACAAACTTCATCTTTCGGTGAAACAGTGGTGTACGCATCTTTAGTTTTCCAACCACTGTTTTCATCTCAAGTACCTGAATTCCGTCACGATAGAAGTGCATCATAAACTCTGGGATATTCACAAGGATATAGGTGGAGGGCTTAGGCAGCCAGAGTCGTTCGAGTGTCAGGTTCTTCTTGATCTTGGTAATGATCCGTCCGATAGGTTCTCTCAGTGCCCGTTTAGTCTGAGGACCTATCTTGCCGTCCACCATCAGTCCGTGTCTTCGCTGAAACTCCATGATTGCCGCATCAAAATCGGGTGTACGCTCGGGAGTCTCATCGAGATCTTCAAGCTGAAGCAGGTTGAGTACCCGTTTGGTTCTGACGATATCATCCGCTTCATCACCACGAAATCGCGGTGTCACATAGACATCTTTGATGGAGTAGAGGTAGTCAAGATACGCCATCAACGCACGGTAGCTCCTTTGCTGCGGCATCTTGGACATGGTGAACGCATAGGCATCGCCTGCTCTGACCGCCTGCATGATCTCCTGTCGGCTCACCTCTCTAAATATCTTTCTGTCCCCACGGAAACGGCTAAGATCCAGATCGCCGTTGATCAGACATGTAGCGATCTGATAATCAGTCTTGCCATGACACAGGCTGTAGCGCTGCTGATAGACAAGCAGTCTCGGGTCAGCAGCCTCGGCAGCGATCCATATCCCCAATACCAGAAACAGTGCCCTGTATATCTTCATCTCTTCCCTTTTCTTCCCGTTAGTGGATAATCTCTGAATTATAACATATCGTAATTGTGCTAAAATACTCGAAGAGATATTCCAAAGGTCTGTCATGTTCAATCGTATCAAATTGCGTACCAATATCCTGTTGCACTTTCTCCTGGTTCTTTTCATCCTGACTGTCGCTCTGATAGGGATACAGTACTACTTCAATCAGCAGCTTGCCAAAGAGGCAGTCCGAGAAAAGTTCCACCAGACCGCCCAGAAAGTAGCGTTGGCGATGCGATCCAAAGATACACTCTCCAAGGAGGTACTCTATCAGATAGAGACACATCCTGCCATTGATGTTGAAACAATCGAACAGCTACCTTCAAACACGCTCAGACTCTTCAGTGCCACACTCAAACGATATGCCAATATGTATGCGATCTATCTTGGATATCCCAACGGGGACTTCTATGAGGTCGTCAATATGCAGGTCAATGCCCTGACTTTCAAACGTTACCATGCTCCCCAAAAGACCAGATGGATGGTCATCAAGATCTACGATCATCCTCAAAAGGGGCGTATCAGGTCTTTTACTTTCTTTGACAATGCACTTCGAAAGCTTGGCAGCAGAGATGAACCCTCCTCCTACTATGTCACTGTACGTCCATGGTATCAGGAAGCGCTTGGCTCGACACGTCCCGTACGAAGCGACCCCTATATGTTCAGCAACTTCAAGGTACTTGGTGTCACCTACTCCAAACGTCTCAAAGAGGGGAATACCGTACTGGCACTCGACTTTCCTCTGCAGAACATCCGACAGATGCTCCATTCGATGAAGTTCTCTCATACCGGTGCTATCTATCTTTTCGGACGTGACGGAAAAGTGATCGCATCCTCAGACAAAGCACACCCCACCCTTGTCTCCCTACTTCAGAGACTTATCCGGCAGAAGAGGATCGGAAGCATGCAGTCGATCACGGCAGAGGGTAAACGTTTTTATGCGATGATCCTGCCATTGACTAAAGAGATGGGGAAAGAGACCTATATCGGTGTGACCATAGACCGTCAGGAGATACTCTCTCCTTTTATGCGTACGATCTACTATTCGCTCCTGCTTGCACTGATCGTCGCGCTCTTGCTTGTACCGTTGACCTTTCTCTTTGCAGACCGTATCACCAGACCCCTCAAGGCGTTGATGAGAGAGAATGAATCGATCAAGCGCAGAGATTTTGAAGAGATCAGACCGATCCGGAGCAATATCGAGGAGTTCATCGCGCTTTCAGACTCCCAGATAGCCATGTCCGAAAGTATACAGACATACCAGAAGCAGTTGGAAACACTGTTGGACTCTTTCATCAGGCTTATCGCCGATACGATCGATGCCAAGTCCCCCTATACCGGATCGCACTGTAAAAAAGTACCCATAATCGCTACGATGCTTGCCGATGCGGCACAAAAGAGTGAAGATGCCCCATTCAAAGCGTTCCGCTTCAAGAACGAAGAGGAGAGAAAGGCCTTTGAGCGTGCCGCCTGGCTGCATGACTGTGGCAAGATCACCACACCCGAATATGTCGTGGACAAAGCCACCAAGCTGGAGACCATCTACAACCGTATCCATGAGATACGTACACGTTTTGAAGTGTTGTGGAGAGATGTGGATATCCTCTATTATGAGCGTCTTTTACAGGGTGAGAAGAAAGCAGACCTCGCACGATGGAGAGAAGAAGAGCATCACCGCTTGATCGAGGAGTTCAACTTCATTGCCTCATGCAATATCGGTGGAGAATCACTCGACGAGAAAAAGATCACACGGATACACAAGATCGCACAAAGACGATGGATACGCCATTTCGACAATAGGATCGGTCTCTCCCCTGACGAACTTGAAAGGGCTTCCGCCAAAGAAGAGCCACTACCCGTGAGTGAACCGCTCATTGCAGACAAACCCGAACATCTTGTGCCCCGTAGCGGTTTTGACGAAGAAGCATACCGTCAAAGCGGTTTTACGATGGAAGTTCCCACCTACCTCTACAACCGTGGAGAGCTATACAACCTTACCCTTTCAAAAGGGACATTGACCCCCGAAGAGCGCTTCAAGATCAATGAACATATCATCATGACCATCAAAATGCTCGAAGCGCTCCCTTTCCCTGAAAATATGCGCTCGATACCACGTATCGCAGGGGAACATCATGAAAAAATGGACGGTACAGGATACCCAAGAGGTCTTGGGAGTAAGGATCTCTCCATCCCCTCCCGCATCATGGCGATCGCGGATATCTTCGAAGCACTGACCGCTTCGGATCGTCCTTACAAAAAAGCCAAACCACTCTCAGAGGCGTTAAAGATCATGTATCGTATGAAAAGAGAGAAACACATAGATCCTGATCTTTTCGATCTTTTCCTGACATCGGGTGTCTATTTGGCATATGCCCAAGCACACCTTGATCCCGAGCAGATAGATGATGTCGATATCGACCGATATCTTGGGTAGGATCAGAGTATATCCCGGATCACCATCGCATAGTGGAGGATCACCAGGTTGAGGATAAAGATCCCCATCGAAGAGACCTTGGAGAAAAAGCGCTCTTTGGGTGTCTTGATGCGGTGCAGAGAACGGAAACTGATCACCGTATGAATCACGGTCAGTAGGATCACTACAGCGACGAATATCAACTTAATACGCAACGCATCCATGACCTTGTTCTCCACGCTCATATCGAAGAGCAGATCATACATGCCGTTGTGTACGATCATCGTGATACCGGAGATGAGGATGAGGATCAACGCCCCTGTTTCAAAATAGCCATAGATCGGTCCTACTCTCGGATAGACAGCATCCTGATCCGCTTTGTCCCGTAGGGTCACGCCTAGCACGAACATGAAGAACGCCCCACCGATCCATGCGATCGCCGCGATGAGATGCAGATGTATCGCCCAGCCCATCAGCGGTGCCCCATCGTGCAGTGCGCTTCGGCATTTTCCGGATCGAGTAGAAGCAGTTCATCGGGACGGATGCGGTTGTAGCGTTCGGCTTCGGTGACGAGATAGACTGAAACACCCATCCCATGAAGTTTCAGAAAGGTCTTGTATCCCAGATCCTTGATATAAAGCGTATCGACACCAAGCGTCTTGAAATACTCGAAAAATGCTGGAGACCTCTCTCGTCTGTGGGTATTCTCCTGTACGATGATCTGCCCCTCATCCAAAAAGGCGAACAGCGGTGCTTTTCGAAATCCTCTTGCGATCGTGCGCCTGTCCTCTTGAAGTGGTATGAGTGTCATCAGTTATCCAGTTTGAGTACCGCCATAAAGGCTTCCTGAGGTACATTAACCTTGCCGATCGCCTTCATACGCTTCTTACCCGCTTTTTGCTTCTCGAGCAGCTTACGCTTACGGGTGATATCCCCGCCGTAACACTTGGCGGTAACGTTCTTACCCATCGATTTGACGTTGGTACGTGCAATGACATTGTTGCCGATACTCGCCTGTATCGCCACCTCGAAGAGCTGACGCGGAATGAGCTCCTTGAGCTTCTCGACAAAGGCAAGTCCGCGTGTGCGTGCTTTGTCCTGCGGTACGATGATAGAAAGCGAATCGACCACCTCACCGGCAACCCGAATATCGAGTTTGACCAGATCACCCGGACGAAACTCGATGGGCTCGTAGTCGAAGCTTGCGTAGCCTTTGGTGACGGTCTTGAGACGGTCGTAGAAATCCATCACGATCTCGTTCATCGGAATATCATACTCCATCAATACCCGTGATTCATTAAGGTAGTCCATTTTTATCTGTACACCACGGCGTTCATTGAGCAGTTTGATGAGATTGCCCACATACTCCTGCGGTGTAAGGATGGTTGCCTTGACATAGGGCTCGTAGATCGTGTCGATCTTGGAGGGTTCGGGCATCTCGGAGGGGTTTTGGATCATGATCTCCTCACCGTTGGTCATCGCCACCTTGTAGACGACCGTAGGTGCGGTCGCGATGAGCTCCAGATCGAACTCACGCTCCAGACGCTCTTTGACCACCTCCATATGCAGCATACCGAGGAATCCTACACGAAAGCCTGAGCCCAAAGCTGCAGAGGATTCAGGCTCAAAACTCAGTGCGGAGTCGTTGAGCTTGAGTTTGTTGAGTGCATCACGCAGATCCTCGAACTTGTCCGTTTCGATAGGATAGATCCCGGCAAAGACGAACGGTTTGGCAGGTTCGAAGCCGCCGATAGGCTCAGCCGTAGGGTTCTTCGCATCGGTGATGGTATCTCCCACCTGCAAAGCCTCGACCGTTTTGAGCCCTGTGACGACGATCCCCACCTCTCCCGTTTCGATCGCGGCGGTTTTGATCGGTTTGATCGGGTTGGGGTACATCAGATCCAGTACCTGATGCTCCTCTTTGGTGCCCATGATCTTAATCTTCTGCCCCTTCTCGATCTTCCCGTCAAAGACACGTACCAGTGCCAAGGCACCCAGATAGTTGTCAAACCAGCTGTCATAGATCAATGCTTTGGTCGGTGCCGCTTCATCCCCTTTGGGTTCAGGGATGCGATCGACGATCATATCGATCAGCTCATGTACCCCCTGCCCCGTCTTGGCAGAGACAAGCGCATGCTCGGTCGCATCGATCCCGATCGCCTCTTCAAGCTCGGTCAGTACCCTGTCAGGATCGGCGGCGGGAAGGTCGATCTTGTTGACCACGGGGATCAGCTCCAGGTCGTTCTCAATGGCGATATAGACATTGGCAATGGTCTGCGCCTCGACCCCCTGCGCCGCATCGACGATAAGCAGCGCCCCCTCGCACGATGCCAGCGAACGGCTCACCTCATAGGAGAAATCTACGTGACCGGGAGTGTCGATCAGGTTGAGGATATAGTGCTCTCCGTCCTTGACATAGTCCAGTCGTACCGACTGCGCCTTGATGGTGATCCCGCGCTCTTTCTCGATATCCATCGTATCCATCACCTGCGCACTCATCTGACGGTCGCTTACCGCACCGCACTCTTGGATGATACGATCGGCAAGGGTGGACTTTCCGTGGTCGA
>CAYPWA010000077.1:0-5805 GCA_964414325.1 uncultured Sulfurovum sp.
TTCCTGCGATCCCTCCGGCATACTCGTCTCTGCTGCCGCCAAGCGTCTTCTCCCATATCTTTTTGCCCTCCAAAGAGACCTTGGCGACATAGAGGTCGTAGGCATACTCTTTGGTGAAGGATTTAGAGCGTCCAAGCACCACAATGTTTCCGTCAGCCGTGCGGGCGATCGCTTTGCCCTCATCCTTCTTTTTACCGCCCAGCCACAGACGCCATTTCATCTCTCCGTCGGCACTCATCCGTGTAACACAGATATCGGTACGCTGCGCTCCGTAGGACTTACACGTCCCCACAATGGCACTCTCCCCGTTCTCCAGTGCTACGATCCCGTAAGCGATGTCATCCTCTTTGCCGCCGTAGATCTTCTGCCATACATCCGTATAGAGCGGTTTTGCTTTTGACGCTGTCTCTTTGGCGTATACCCCTGTCCCCAGAAGCGACAATACGAGACAACCTTTTAGAAGTTTTTTTCTCATTACTTTACCTTCTTTTTTTCTTTTATGATTTATTATACTCAAAAAGAAGGCTGTTTTGCTTCAATCAAGATGATCATTGCAATGTTTTGGCTGTTTTATCTGAACAGGTGTCACACTTTCAGGCATGATCGGTCAAAAACACAAGGAAATCATCTTTGGGTAATGGTCTGGAGAAGTAGTACCCCTGACCAGTATCACACCCCTGTTCACGCAGAAAGTTCTCTTGTGCTTCATTTTCGATCCCCTCCGCTACTACTTCGTAGCCAAGACTTTTTGAGAGTACAATGATCGCTTTGGATACTTCAGCATCATGTATATTCTCAGGCAACTCCATAATGAAGGAGCGATCGATCTTGACAGTATCAAGAGGCAGCTGCTTCATATAGCTCATCGAGGAGTACCCGGTACCGAAATCATCGATGGATATCCTGCACCCCAACCTTCTGAGATCTTCAAGCACGGTCATGTTCGCCGTTGAATACTCCATGATAAAACGCTCCGTGATCTCGATCTCGATTGCATCTGCATCTACTTCTGTACGCTCAAGTATCTCTTTGATCCGTGTAACAAAAGAGGATTCCCTGAACTGAACGGCAGAGACATTGACTGAAATTCTCTCTATGACTTCTCCTCTCTCTTTCCAGTACTTGAAGGTCTTGCACGACTCCTCAAAGACGAAATATCCTATCTTGACGATCATCCCTGTCTCTTCTGCGATCGAGATGAACGCATCGGGAGAGACATCACCCAAAAGCCTGCTTCTCCATCTTAGTAGTGCTTCTGCTCCGACGATCTTTTTCGTAGCAAGCGAATATTGTGGTTGATAGCACACATAAAGCTCCTCTCTTTCGATCGCATGTAGAAGCTCCTGTTCGATATCCAGACGTGCCTGTACATTTAAAGAGAGTTGCTTAGTATAGAACTGATAGGTATCTTTTCCTTTCTCTTTCGCCGCATACATTGCAGAGTCTGCATACTTGATGATCTCATGTTTCTCTTGGGCATCATCAGGATAGAGTGCGATCCCAATACTCGCAGTTGTATTGAGATAGTAATCATATACATGTACCGGTTCCCGTATGACGGTGAGTATCCTTTCTGCCACCATAGAGACCTCTTCCCGTCCTCTCTTGACAAGGAACGTGATCACAAATTCATCTCCTCCCATACGGGCAAACAGTACATCCTTATCAAAGAGTGCCTCCATCCGTCGGGAGAGTTCTATGAGCATCCCGTCACCTACGGAGTGCCCCAATGTATCATTGATGACTTTGAAACGATCAAGATCCAGAAAGAGGATCGCGACTTGGCGTTTCTCTCTGTATGCTATCTCTAATATATCGACAATACGTAGATCGAAATAGGCACGGTTGGGAAGACCCGTCAGGCTGTCATGATAGGCAAGATACTCCGCACGCTCCTGTACTGCCATGATCTCCTGAAGATTGGTATAGATACCAATGAAGTTCTCTATCTCGCCTTTATCATTACGCACAACTGTCAGGGTCAACCAGATGGGAAGTACCGTTCCGTCTTTGGTTTGGTTGTGAAGCTTACCGGACCAACGGTCACGATCAAGAAGCTGATCCCACATCTGGCGATAGAAGTAGACATCCTCCTGTAGTGTTTTGATCACCATGGGTTCCTGCCCCAGCAACTCTTCCCTTGTATATCCGAACATCTCTACAAATGCCGGGTTGACTGCGATAATACGCTTTTCATTATCAGTAACAATAATCCCATCACCGATTGTCTCATACACAGCTGCTGCCTGTTTCAGTCTCTGCTGCTGCTCTTTATACTCCGTAATATCCAGTTCCACTGCCAGATATTGCACCAGGTCACCATCAATAAATATGGGAGTGATTGTCGCTTTCTCATACAGCAGTGCACCATCTTTGCGTTTGTTGACAAGTTCACCGTGCCAGACCTCACCCTTTTCGAGTGTATCGTTCAGCTCTTTATAGAGCGCAACCGATGTCTGTTCAGACTTGAGAAAATTCGGGTTTTTCCCTATGATCTCCTTCTTTGTATACCCTGTACGCACCTCAAATGCTCTATTGACATACTCGATCTCCCGATTGGGGTTTGTCAGGATAATAGCGTTATCACTCTGTTCAATCGCATAACGGAATGCCTGTAGCTCTTTGGTGTTTTTCCGTATCCGTCTGTAGCTGTAGATCAAAAAACCCATCAGGATAAAAGCGATCAATATTAGTGAAAAGGCGATCAACCTCTGTCCGTATCGTTTATGCTGATACTGTTGAGAAAGATCCGAAAGTACCGCATTGATCGACGTCAGAAGCGGTATCTCAGCAACCTGATGTTTGAGTTTCTGTATTTTGGTGATATTTTCGAGGAACTGTTCTGTATGTTGATAGAAGTAGGAGAACATGGGATAAGTCGTTTCATAGCGCTTCAACTCCTGCAACTCCCATTGCAGTCTCTCTTTATCATAAGGAAGTCCCATCAGGATCTGACTGATCGAAAAGAAAATATCATCCAGAAGCATCTTTTTGGGCGTATCATCAACTAACTTCTCTTCCAGTGTCTTTCTCAAATCATACAAAAAATGTATAGAGTTCGTCACTCTGGCATTCAACGATTTGAAGTCCTCAAAGTAACGTGACTTGTCAGTATACAACCTTTTGATCTCATCGATCTGTTGTGCGATATTGTCCCCAAAAGCCTCTTTCACCTCCAAGATATTCAATGAACCGATCAGCCTCTTAAATGCCTGATCCAGTTCACGCGTATCGTCATAATCGATATAACGATAGGTCTGTTGAAAAAAGTTGTCCAGTTTATAGTTCAATATACGCAGGGTATCCAGTTTGTGATGGTAAACGTCATACTCTGAAATATCTCTGTCCGTTTTGAAGAGATAACCGAACAACACCATTAGTACGATAAAGAACGACCCCAACAGCAGTGTATAGCGATCCGTGTTTCTTTGCCAGTGGCTATTTTCCCGATGCATTCGTCACACCTCTGTCTATTGACATCTCACCGGTCAGTGTTTTGAGAAACGCTACGATCGCATCAATCTCCTCATCGGTAATATATCTTCCAAGCTGATACTGGGTCATGAACCTGACTGCATCTTCCAGCCTGCTGAAACGACCATCGTGCATATAGGGTGCGGTCAGAGCGACATTACGCAGAGAAGGCACTTTGAATACATATTTGTCTTCCTCTCTTCCTGTTACATTGTATCTTCCAAGGGTACTGCTATTGGCATCTTTATAGATGCCAAATTTGTTGTAGAGGTTACCACCGATATTGACACCGTTATGACAGATGATACACCCTTTGTATTTGAAAAGGCGAAATCCCTCTTTGGCTTGTTCAGAGATGGCATTTTCATCTCCTTTGAGATATTTGTCAAACGGGGCATTCGGCGTGATCAGTGTCTTTTCATAGGTAGCGATCGCATTGGCAATATTGGTCGGTGTGACACCATCGGGGTAGGATCTTGCGAATATTTGACTGTAGTAGGGATCTTTCCTGAGCTGCTTAACTGCCGTCTCCATATCGATCCCCATTTCGACAGGATTGGTAATTGGACCGATCACCTGCTCTTCCAGATCGGCAGCACGTCCGTCCCAGAACTGACGAAAATTGAAGACCGCATTGTAAACGGTAGGTGCGTTAATCTGTCCCCACTGTCCTTTTACACCTTTAGAGAACTGTCTTCCGTCATCCCCTCCCTCTTGCAGATCATGACAGCTTGCACACGAGATCGTACCGTCCTTGGAGAGCCGAGGGTCAAAGAAAAGTGCTTTGCCAAGCTCGGCTTTTTGACGATCTACCTTCATACTCTGAGGGATCGGCTTGATCACAGATGCCTCCAGTGATACCACGACCCATACAGCAGTCAAGAAGACAAATCGATACATAGTCTCTCCCCTTAAAGTTCGATACAGGTCCCCACACCAGAACTGGTGAGGATCTCAAGCAACAAAGAGTGCTCAACACGTCCATCGATGATATGTGCTTTCTTCACCCCGCCGCGCAGTGCTTCGATACAGGCATCCACTTTGGGCACCATCCCGCCGCTGATGGTACCGTCTCGTTTGAGCGCTTCGGTCTTGGCGATGTCGAGGTTGGTAATGAGCTTCATCTCCTTGTCCAGTACCCCCGCCGTATCGGTCAGGAAAAGCACCTTGCGTGCCTCCAGTGCGATGGCGATCTGGCTGGCGGCAAGGTCGGCATTGATATTGAAGCCCGGATGCCCCACACTGCTGCTGGACGCGATGGGCGCGATGACCGGTACGAAACCATCCTCGATGATGTTGTCGACGATCTCGGGATTGACCTGCTCGATCACCCCTGTGTAACCGAAGTTGTCAAAATCTTTGGGGCGCGCTTCAAGAAATTTCCCGTCTTTGCCCGAGATACCGATGGCTTTGGTGCCGTGGTTGTTAAGCAAAGAGACGATCTCTTTGTTGATCTCGCCGCTGAGTACCATCTCCGCGATACGCATCACCGCCTTGCTCGTCACACGCTGTCCGTCGACAAACTCCGTCTCTACTCCCAAGTCGTTCAGCAATCCCGTGATGCTCTTGCCCCCGCCGTGTACGATGATAGGCTTCATTCCCACCAGATGCAGCAGGACGATATCCTGTGCGAACTGCTCTTTAAGCTCCGGACTGGTCTGCGCCGATCCGCCGTACTTGATGACGATCTTCTCATTGGAGAACTTCTTGATGAACGGCAGGGCATCCAGCAGGGTTTTGACGACATCGATCTTACTTTTCATTCAAACGATCCTTATATTTTTTAATATATTCCTCGATCTGTGCGAGTTTATCTTCTCTTATTTCTAATTTTAACTTCATTTCGACGATAGGCAACTTAAATCCTCGCATCTTCACCGCATCTTTTTGCGTGACAAGCAGGCACTCAGCCTTACTCTCTCGCAGCTTTTTGGCAAGGATTGCCTCATCAAAATAAGCATGGTCTTCAAGCAGGTATCTCTCTTTGACACCTTTGGGGAGATAGGGATTAAGTCTGGACGGGTTGGCAATGGCCGTTGCCAATAAAAAACTCTTACACCCACGCGGGTCGATCTCAACACTGCGGGTAAAATCTTTCCCCTCTTTCAGCAACAGATCGGCAAACCGGGAGACAAAGGAAAATTCACGAAAAGGGCCTGCGGGAAAAGGCAGAGGATTGGGGATTTTCTCCGGCTCAAGGAGAATTTCAAATTTTTTAATATTAACCCGATTGAAGCCATCATCCAATACAATGATCTTCGCGCCATGCTCTTTGGCAAAGCGGATCGCCTCTTCTCGGTCTTCCGACACGATCACCGAAGCATTGGGAAG
>CAYPWA010000078.1:0-5748 GCA_964414325.1 uncultured Sulfurovum sp.
CACTATGAGTTGGGTTTTGTCCTTCCCAAGGGGTCGTATGCGACCAATGTGCTGGATGTATTGAGGGGAGAAAGTCTTATAGTGTAGAAAAAGAAGAATCTTCTTTCTACACATATCGATACAGTTTAGAATCTATACATCAGACCAATTTGAAGTACCGGCCACCATTTATAGTCTTTAATATCATTATTGATATCATTTTCTTCTTGTCTGAGGTCATATCGCAGATCATTACAGCTTGGCGTTCCAAGAATTGGGGAACTATCAAGAGCACAATCTTTTGCCGTGAGTGAAACTGTGGGGGTTCCTTGATACCATGCTCCTGCTTTCAATGTAAAGAAGAATCTGTCACTATCGAAAAGTGAATCATCATATCCTACACCAAAATAGGGGACAGCCGTATTCAGGTTTTCCACTTTTCCATCAACAGAACCAACCAGTGAAGCAGGATAGTCAACACCGTTGAATGTAAAGATGCCTCCATTGGGTTTTGCATTCATTTTGAAATCATTACCATTATAGAAAAGCCCGGCACCGACATACCAGCCGCTCTTGAAAGGATGATACTCCAAGACCGCCCCCAGATTTTTCAGTGTAATATCCGTATCGTATGTGGTATCAGTATCTTCATAGGTACCACTGTAGGAGAAACCACCTCCCATCAGGCGGAATGCCAAACCGTACTGCTTCGAGATCATATGCGTATACTCTGCATCCATACCAATGGTTCCAACACTTGCCCCAACAGATGCACCCGGATCGAGTTGAAACATATCGGTTGATAACGGAGCGTCATTGTTTGCAGACAATAGCACGGTAGAACTTAGTAGAAAGGCTGTCATTTTAAGTAGTTTCATTTTTTATTCTTCCTTATATTATTTATATGAAAGAATTATACTTTTTAGATGCTTAGATTATAAAACCTTCTATGCTACCATCGCTTATATGGATAATTTACCAATGACACATTGCGATACTTCGGATCATCCGAGACCTCCTCTGTCACCCACTCCGGTCTCTCGAAGGTCTCATCTTCACTCTCAAGTTCGATCTCCGCTACGATCAATCCTTCATTCTCACCTTCGAAGATATCCAGCTCCCATGTGTGTCCGGAAATGTCGATCAGGTAACGCTTTTTATCGATATAGGGCTGTATACAAAGTTCATCGAGCATTGCCTCCGCATCTTCAAGCGGGATTGGGTACTCGAACTCCGATCGCCTCAAACCTGTGGTACGCCCTTTAAGCGTCAGAAAGGCTTTGTCATTGGAGATACGGATACGGACAGTGGCATTTTGGGTGGGGATGTAGCCCTGCTTGATGATCTGCGGAGGAGGGAGGGGCGGGAGCTTGGCGGCATCGACGAGGAACTTGCGCTCGATCTCCTGTGCCATGAGGGGTTACCGATGCTCTTTTTTGCGTACGATATCGGCTCCCAATGCAGAGAGCTTACCCTCAAGGTCGTCATAGCCTCTGTCAAGATGGTAGATGCGTCTGACATTGGTCACCCCTTCGGCGACCAGTCCGGCAAGCACCAGTGCTGAGGAGGCGCGCAGGTCTGTCGCCATCACATCCGCACCGTAGAGCTTCTCGACCCCCTTGACCGCGGCGATGTTGCCCTTGAGCCAGATATCCGCTCCTAGACGGTTGAGTTCGCTCACATGCATGAAACGGTTCTCAAAAAGACGCTCCTCGATGAGACTCTCTCCCTCGGCGATGACCGCAACCGCCATGAACTGCGCCTGCATATCGGTAGGGAAACCGGGGTACTCTACGGTGATCAGGTTGACCGGACGGATTTTTTCAGCCGGATGGATGGTGATACGATCCGTATCGATATCGAAGGAGAACCCCATCGCTTCAAGTTTGTCGATGGAGGCTCTGATATGCTCGGCATCAACCTTTTCCAGAGTGATGCATGAGTTGGTGATCGCACCGGCACAGAGATAGGTACCCGCTTCGATGCGATCGGGGATGATCTCGGTCTGGGGGAATGTCAACGCTCTGCCGCCCGTACCTTCGACGGTCAGCTCTCCCGTACCGATCCCCTCTATGGGGACACCTGCCGAGACGAGCATCTCACACAGTTGTACGATCTCCGGCTCTTTGGCGGCATTGATGATGGTAGTCGTACCGTGGGCGAGGGCGGCTGCCATCAGGGTATTCTCAGTACCACCGACCGTGATCTTGTCGAAGATGATCTTCGCGCCCCTCAATCCACCCTTGGGGGCAACGGCATGGACATAACCGCTTTTGATCTCTATCTGTGCCCCCATCGCTTCTAGTGCCTTGAGATGCAGATCAATAGGGCGCTGACCGATGGCACAGCCGCCCGGAAGGCTCACCTCACACTCGCCAAAACGTGCAAGCAGAGGCCCCAGTACCAAGATGGAAGCACGCATCTGTGCGACGATCTCATAGACCGCTTTGTGGGAACTGATGGCACTGTTGTCGATATGTGCGACCGTACCTTCATGATCGACCTTTCCGCCAAGCATGGTCAGAAGCTTCAGAAGGGTACGGATATCTACGACATTGGGCAGGTTGGTGAGTGTGACAGGTGCGTCACTAAGTATGGTCGCTGCGATCACCGGCAGTGCCGCATTCTTTGCTCCACTGATCGTAACACTTCCGCTAAGCTTCCGACCGCCTCTGATCTCTAGATAGTCCATACCTCTTCCTCGTCTATTTAATGTAATGACGGATTTTATCGAAAGATCCATTAAGAGGAGGAGCGCAGATTAAATATTTAAAAATATCAATATTTCTCCCTTCTCTTTTACATTAAAAAATAGAAAAATTAATATTATTCACTATCATTTAAAGTGACTGTTAGAAAAACTAATGTACTATATTTTCTAATATTTAGTCATTATACCCAAGAAAGGGTACTTTAAAGGGAAGACTATGTCCAGCAGTTTAGACAAACTTAAGGCGCTTACCAGCAAGCTCGAAGAGAAGCTTGAGCAGAAAAAAGCACAGCCTGTACAGACCGCTCCAATGCCCAAAGAGCAGGTAAAAACAGCAGCCGAACCTGTCCCGGCTACTGCTCCGAAAGTGCAGAAAAAAGCGGTAAAACAGGCAATACCCGAAAATGTCCGTCAGGAAAATATTGATCGTGTCAAAGCACTGTATGAGAAACTGAAGATCTATGAGAAGTCTCCGGATTTTGAGAATATCTTCATCTATAAAGCGATGAACCTCTCGGGTATTGGTCTGAAAGAAGAGGACTTCGGTCAGGTTCGCGAGGGGAAATACATTCAGGTCATTGCCATCACCTATGAACCGGATAAGAACGGTAAGAAAAAAGCGAAGAATATCTCTCTGGGATATTTCGGTAAAGCTGAGACACTTGAACCGCAACTGAAAAACGAGATCATCGAGTTCGTGCTGCGCTGGCGCTATGAGAAGGCGTTTCAGAATGTGGAGCACTACAAGGATCTTATCGAACGTATCGATACTCCTACAGACACGCTTTTTTAAACAATACTTGACATCTAATGGGCGGATATGGAATCCGCCCCTACAGGTATTATCACATATTGACATATTGCGTAGAACCCTAATCAAAAATTCGCTACAATCGGCTTCTATTTATACCCAAATATAGAGGATATCCATGCATTTAGAACTCACGCCCGAAGCACTGCTCAAACAACTGGGGTACTCGGTCACCGAACAGACACTCAAGCAGATCAACCGTATTATTGACAATACCAAAGGATTGGAGAAATTCCTGCCGCACCTACCTTCTTTCAGTGATGCGCTGGCGGTAGAGAAGGGCTATATCGCTATGTCAAACTCCGTTGATCACCTCAAGATCAAATGTGATGCGGACAGCAATGCCGACAATCTTGCAGCCTTTACCGAGCTGGTCAGCCACTGGGCGGACAAATATAAGCTTGCACTCAAAAAAGTAGAGAACAAAGATACCTACTACATTATCGGTCACCAGTAAGTTGCCGCTCTCATCGCTCAATGAACAGCAGCTTGCCGCTGCGACCGCACCGCTGGGACACAATCTCATCATCGCCTCGGCAGGTACAGGCAAAACCTCTACCATCGTCGGGCGTATCGCCCATCTTCTCCAAAGCGGTATTGATCCACAGAAGATCCTGCTGCTAACCTTTACCAACAAAGCCGCAGGAGAGATGATCGCCCGCCTGGAGCGCTTCTTTCCCAAAAAGGTGGTCTCACAGATCGAGTCGGGTACTTTCCATGCGGTCAGCTATCGCTGGCTCAAGGAGATGCACCCCAATCTTGCACTCAAACAGCCCGGAGAGCTCAAGACGCTCTTTCGCAGCATCTACGAAAAACGCAACTTCGAACGGATGACCCTGCCGGTCTCTCCCTTCTCGGCGACCTACCTCTACGAGATGTACTCGCTCTACCAGAATGCTTCGCTGGAGGGGTTTGATGTCTGGTTTTTGGAGCAGTACCCCGATCATGAGCCGTTGATGGATGCCTATTTGCATATCATCGAGGAGTTCGAGGAGGAGAAGATCTCCTACGGCTTTGCCTCCTTCAATGACCTTCTGTTGCGTATCAAGTCTCATCTTGAAGCGCATACGATCCCTTTCGATGAAGTACTGGTCGATGAGTATCAGGACACCAATACACTCCAGAGTGCGCTTATCGATGCGCTCAAGCCGCGATCGCTCTTTTGTGTCGGAGATTACGATCAGAGTATCTATGCATTCAACGGTGCCAATATCGAAAATATCGCTACTTTCGCCACACGCTATCCTAAAGCACAGGTCTTCACCCTCAAGACCAATTACCGTTCCAGCGCACCGATCCTTTCGCTTGCCAACCGTGTCATCGAACGCAATGAACGGATCTACCCCAAAAGCCTTGAGGTGGGACGACACGGCAAAGCCTATGCACCCAAACTGCTGATCTACAACGACCTTTTCGAGCAGTATCAAGCAATCGCTCACTCGATCAAACACACCCATGTTCCCAACAACGACATTGCCGTGATTTTCCGCAACAACTCCTCAGCTGACGGGATCGAAGCGAGTCTGCGGGAGATGGGCATCAGCTGTAAGCGAAAAGGGGGGACGAGCTTTTTTGATGCCAAAGAGATCAAGTTCCTGCTCGATATCCTCTCCTTGCTGGTCAATCCCAAGGATATGATGGCGTTCATCCATATCTTCGAGTATGCCGGTGGGGTAGGCTCTGCACTCTCCAAGGAGATGTTCCAGTGCTTCAACCATTTTGGCAGAGGCAACTTTATGCACGGTGTGCTCGATCCAGTAGAGAAAGAACTACCCAAACTCAACCCCAAGAAGAACGTGCAACTGGGGCTTTTTGACGATGACTTCGAGATCGGTTCGGCGACACGATTCAAACATCTTGACCTCAGTGCGGAGGTCTATACCCATCCGCTGCTCAAGCACCCCAGGCTCACACAGGAGGGGGTGAAGTTCTTCGACCGCTTCTATCGTCTGATGGAGAGTATACGCCACGAACAGGATCCCGCACGCGTCTTGCAGAGCATCATCTCCTCCAAGCTCTATGAAGGGATCGTCGAGATGCTCTCTAAACAGCGAGGCAGGCTTAAAAACGGTGAGATAGACGAAGAGAAGCGAAAGACCGCACGAGAGCGCATCCTCCGCAAAGCGAACCTTCTGCTCAACCTCTCAAGGCAGTACAGAGAGCTGCGTCGTTTCGTCAATGCGATGGTGCTGGGCGGCGGCGAACTGAGCGAAGGGGAGGGGGTCAATCTTCTTACCGTACACGCCTC
>CAYPWA010000079.1:0-5743 GCA_964414325.1 uncultured Sulfurovum sp.
AGATCCGTACGATGCTCAAGGAGAAACCGCCTATCAGGATGATCGCTCCGGGTTCAGTTTTCAGACGGGATTATGACCTGACCCATACGCCGATGTTCCATCAGGTAGAGGGATTGGTGGTCGATGAGAAGGGCAAGATCTCTTTTGCCAACCTCAAAGCGATTCTGACCGATTTCCTGCACTATATGTTTGGGGATGTCGATGTGCGTTTCCGTCCGAGTTTTTTCCCGTTTACCGAACCTTCGGCTGAAGTGGATATCAGCTGTATCTTTTGTGGCGGCGAAGGATGCCGTGTCTGTTCCCATACGGGATGGATCGAGATCCTTGGATGCGGGATCGTCGATCCCAATGTCTTCAAGGCGGTGGAGTATGAAGATGTCAGCGGGTATGCGTTCGGTCTTGGGGTAGAGCGTATCGCGATGTTGAAGCACCGTATTGGGGATCTTAGAAGCCTCTTTGAGGGAGATATTCGTTTGTTGGAGCAGTTTAGATGATAGTCACAAGAAGTTGGTTGAACGAGTTTATAGATCTAAGCGGCGTGAGCGATGAGACTCTCTATGAGACCTTCAATGCCATCGGGCTTGAAGTGGACAGTATGGAGAAGATCGAGATCCCCCAAAAAGTGGTGATCGGAAAGATCCTCTCTTGTGAAAAACACCCCGATGCGGATAAGCTCAATGTCTGTCAGATCGATGTAGGCTCGGGAGTGCGGCAGATCGTCTGTGGTGCAGCGAATGTTGTGGATGCGGAGTATGTAGCGGTTGCGACCATCGGTGCGATCCTCCCGGGTGATTTTGAGATCAAGCATGCCAAGCTTCGCGGTGTCGAGAGTGAAGGCATGGTCTGTGCCGCTTCCGAGATCGGACTGCCTGAGATGGGCAAAGGGATCATGATCCTCGATGAGAGCATCGGAGAGCTGGAAGTAGGACGTGAATTGGGAAGCTATGAGAAGGTAGCCGATACGATCATCGAACTGGAACTGACTGCCAACCGCGGTGACTGCCTGAGTATCTATGGGGTGGCAAGAGACCTCTCTGCCGCACTCAACATCGAGATGAAACCGTTCGAGTACAAGCAGGAAGAGCGTATGAAGCTCGGTATCGCCCGTAAAGCGGAACTCCATGTACAGGGAGAGGTGGATGCGGATCTTCGCTACAAGCTGGCGACGATCGAAAAGAGTATGGGAAGCTTCCTGGTGAAACTTCGTTTGGCGATGGTGAAGGTCGAAGCGGAAAACTCCCTTGAAGAGATCCTCTCTTATGCGACCCATACGACCGGTGTGATCCTTCGTATGTATGACTGTGCAACATTTTGCCAAAGCGGTGAAGAGAAGGTGGCTGTCAGTGTCGAAGGACGTACCAAAGGGATTATCCATATCCATACAAACGGCAAGCATGTCGGGATCGTCGGTGTCAATCAGACCGATGAGAGCAAGCCGAGTGAGCAGACCAGAGAGGTACTGATCGAAGCAAGCTATATCCATCCAGACCTACTGGCCGAAGCGGTTGCTCAAGAAGAGGTAGCTACAGATGATCTTTACTACAAGACCTCCCGAGGATCCAACCCGGATCTGACATTCGGGCTCTCCTATCTGGCATATCTCATGGAGAGCTATACGGAGCTGAGCTGTTATGAAGGTACCCTTGATGTTGAGGTGGAGAGAGAAGAGGAGAAGGTGCTGGTTGATGCACGGGAGATCTCTGCGATCATCGGAATGGAGATAGAGCTCAGTCGAATCGCGACGGTTCTCAAGAAGCTTGGTTTTGAAGTGACCGCGATGAATGAGCATCAGATCGCGACATCCGTACCGCTTTTCAGACACGATATTAAAAATATTCAGGATATAGCCGAAGAGATCGTGCGTATTATCGGTATCAATAATATTCCGGCCAAACCGCTTGTGTTTGCGGAGAAGATGCGACTGACTGCGACGAGTGATCGGTACAAAACCAAAAAGGCACTGCGTGAGCGTGCTGTAGCAGCAGGCTTCTATGAGAATGTCTCTTATGTATTTAGTGATAAAAAGGTACTTGAGTCTTATGGATTCGAAGTAACCGATGCGGCACTGGAACTTGCCAATCCGATCGCAGAAGAGCTCAATACACTCAGAAGTACCTTGCTGGTCAATCTGCTTGCGGCGGTCAAACGCAATGTGAGTTATTCTAAAAAATCGATCCCTCTCTTTGAGATCGGAGCGGTTTTTGATTCGCAACGGGAGCAGTCTGAACGAATGACATTCATCTTTTCCGGACAGGTAGAACCTGAAAGTGTGAAAAATGCCGGGAAGCCTCCGATGATCGACTTTGCGACATTTACGCAGAAACTCGGTGCCGTGATCGGACATTTCGAGCTGATGCCCTGCAGTACAAAGAATGGACTGATCCACCCCTATCAGTCAGCCGATATTGTTATTGACGGAAAAGTGTGTGGTTATATGAGTAAACTGCATCCAAATGTGCAGGAACAGTATGATGTGCCGGTGACCTATTTTGCCGAGATCGATATGGAGGCACTCCTTCCCAAGCATATCAATGCCCGTGCGATCTCCAAGTTTCAGGGGGTCTACAAGGATCTGAGTATCGTGATCGACAAGTCATTGAGCTATTATGAGGTGGCAAAAGTACTGGCGTCGCTAGAACTGCCGATGCTCAAAGAGAGCTACCCTGTGGATCTCTATACCGATGAGAAACTGGGAGATAAGAAATCACTGACGATCCGTTTCTTTATCCAGTCGATGGAGAAGACGCTGGAGGAGAAAGATATCGAAACAGTGATAGAGACGATCATGGAGGCGCTTCGAACCTATTGCGGTGCGGAGCTTCGATAGTCATGAAGATACAGCTTGCTTCCAGTTACGGTTTCTGTTTCGGTGTCAAGCGTGCGATCAAGATCGCCGAGGAGCATCGCGGCAGCAAGACCTACGGTCCTCTCATTCATAATAAGGATGAGATTATGCGCCTCAAGGAGGGCTTCAATATCGGGCTTGCTGAAAAACTGGATGATGTGAATACAGGTGATGCTGTAGTGATCCGTACGCACGGGATACCCAAAGATGAACTTGGCAAACTGAAAGCGCAGGAGAATGAGATCATCGATGCGACCTGTCCCTATGTGACGACACCGCAGAACATCGTTGCCCAGATGAGTGAAGAGGGCTATAGTATTGTAGTGTTCGGAGACAAGAACCATCCTGAGATCAAAGGCGTGATCTCCTATGCCAAAGATCCGCGTAATGCCTTTGTGGTCATTGACGAAGCGGAGTTGGAGGGATTGCCGATCCTCTCCAAGGTTGCTATTGTCTCTCAGACCACCAGAAAGCCTGAGGATTTTCTCAAAGTGGTCAACAAGCTGATCCTTGCGCACAAAGAGGTACGCGTCTTCAACACGATCTGCAACGCGACGTTTGAGAATCAGGATGCGGCGGCTGATCTGGCAAAAGATGCAGATGTGATGATCGTCATCGGCGGGAAGCACTCTTCCAATACCAAACAGCTTCACTCTATCTGTAAGACCTACTGTGAAGATAGTTACCTGATCGAGAATGAAAGTGAACTGGAGCCTGAATGGTTTGAGGGCAAAAAGCTCTGCGGTATCTCAGCGGGAGCATCAACACCCGACTGGATCGTACAGAATGTCATAGACGGTATCGAGAAGATCATTGCAAAGCAGGAGAGAGGATGAAGCGTCTGACGCTCGAACCGATCAGCAAGGTGGAAGGAGAGGTCAATCTCCCCGGCTCTAAGAGTCTCTCCAACCGTGCGCTGCTGTTGGCGGCACTGGCAGAAGGTAAGACGCACTTGACCAACCTGCTTGAGAGTGACGATACTCGGCATATGCTCAATGCCCTGAAGGCGCTGGGTGTAGACTATAGTCTTTCCGGAGATAAAACAGAATGCCATATCATAGGTAACGGCGGGGCATTTGTCTGTGAGAGACCACTGGAACTTTTTTTGGGTAATGCAGGAACGGCGATGCGTCCTTTGACTGCGGCACTGACTCTGGGAAAAGGGGAGTTCGTACTTAGCGGAGAGCCGAGGATGAAAGAGCGTCCCATCGGGCATCTGGTTGATGCCTTGAGAGAAGCAGGCGCACAGATTACTTATCTGGAGAATGAAGGGTATCCGCCGCTGCGTATTCTTGCTGACGGGCTTGAGGGGGGTGAGGTTTCCATTGACGGAAGTATCTCCAGTCAGTTTCTCACCGCACTTCTTATGGCAGCACCTTTGGCAAAACGTGATCTCTCCATCAAGATCGTCGGAGAACTCGTCTCCAAGCCCTACATTGATATCACACTTGATATTATGCGTCGATTCGGGGTAGAGGTAGACAATGCGTCCTATGAACGTTTTGAGATCAAAGCGCCGCAGAGTTATATTTCTCCGGAAGAGTATATGGTAGAGGGGGATGCTTCCTCAGCCTCCTATTTCCTGGCTGCCGCTGCGATAAAAGGCGGCAGGGTCAAGGTAACCGGGATTGGTAGAAAGAGCGTGCAGGGAGATGTGGTTTTTGCTGAGGTGTTGGAGAAGATGGGTGCCAAGGTGGAGTGGGGAGATGACTATATCGCTGTGAGCAGAGGGGAACTGCATGGTATCGATATGGATTTCAACCATATCCCCGATGCTGCCATGACCATTGCGACCACGGCACTCTTCGCCAAAGGGACGACAACCCTGCGCAACATCTACAACTGGCGGGTCAAGGAGACAGATAGACTCCATGCCATGGCAACGGAGCTGCGAAAGGTCGGAGCCATGGTTGAGGAGGGAGAGGACTATCTGCGCATCACCCCTCCAAAACAGCTCAAACACGCTGCGATTGATACCTACGATGATCACCGTATCGCGATGTGTTTTTCTCTGCTCGCACTTGATCCGGTGTCAGTCACGATCAACGACCCCGGCTGTACTGCCAAGACTTTCCCGACCTATTTTGACGTACTTGAAAGCATTTCTATCAGGTAGAGAGGCAGTAAAGGTTCTTTGCGTTCCTCATATATGCCAAATCTCGCACCTCCCACCTCCTACTGATTTCTAAGCATCTTTATAAAAAAAACGGGTATAATAACGCAAATTTAGTGTACACATAAGGATAGGTATGAAGTTCGAAGATATCGAAATTGAAGAGGTAGATTTTGAGGCGATGCTCGAGGAGTCGTTCAAAAAATCAGAGTCAAAAAGTGATTTGGTAACAGGAACGGTCGTTAAGATCGATGAGAAAGACAATCTTGCGGTAGTGGATATCGGAGGCGGAAGAGACGCCAACCTGAACCTTGATGAGATCAAGGATGAAGAGGGCAATGTTCTCTTTAATGTAGGTGATGAGATCAAAGTTGTCAACCAAGGAAGAGGACGTGTCTCTCACAAAGCGGCACAGGCAAGAGAGGCGTTGAATGAGTTCATCTCCGAGTATGATGAAGAGCAGGAATACATCATCGAAGGTATTGTTACGAAGAAGAACAAAGGCGGATATGTTGTAGAGGTGGACGGACTTGAGTTCTTTATGCCTCGGACACTCTCATACCTCTCATCCAAGATCGATCCGATCGGAAAAAAGGTCAAAGCTGTTATCGTCAAAGTGGACAAAGACAGAGGTTCTGTTGTTGTATCCAGAAAAGAGCTGATTGAAAGAGACAGAGCCAAGAGTGAAGAGATTGTTGCAAGCCTTCTCGAGAGCAAAGAACCGGTTGTAGGTACGATCAAGAAGATTACAAGCTACGGTATGTTCGTCGATGTAGGCGGTATGG
>CAYPWA010000080.1:0-5708 GCA_964414325.1 uncultured Sulfurovum sp.
CTTTAAATACAGTTAGATGCAGCTCTTTGGAGAGGGCGTTGACGACGGAGACCCCAACTCCGTGCAGACCACCCGAGACCTTGTAGGTATCTTTGTCGAACTTCCCTCCCGCATGCAGGACAGTCAGTACGACTGTTGCTGCCGAGATCTTCTCGGTAGGATGCTCCGCGACAGGGATACCACGCCCGTTGTCTTCGATGATGGCAGAACCGGATTTGGTGAGGGTGACCTTGATCGTGTCACAAAAACCTGCCATCGCCTCATCGATAGAGTTGTCCACGACCTCATAGACAAGGTGATGAAGCCCTTTGGTAGAGGTGTCACCGATGTACATTCCCGGTCTTTTTCGTACCGCTTCGAGCCCTTTGAGGACCTTGATGTTACTTGCGCCGTATTCTGCCATAGTGAGACTCCATATCTGTGGGGTAAATAATCATATATTTTACCGAAAAAAACTTAGAGTCTAGGCAGGCATCGATACCGATGGAAGCGGCATTATAGCGGTATCAGAGTAGTGTGTTATTTTGCTGTTTTTTAGTGACGACAATATCAACACTGTTGGGGTCTTGGGCAAAGAGATTTTGCTTGTAGGCATCGATGGCATAGCGTCCGATCATCGCGGCATTGTCCGAACAGTACTGCAACGGTGCGGTATGCATCGTTTTGCCAAACTCGTCACAGAGTTTCCCATAGGCATCTCGTAGGTAGAGGTTCGCCGAAGCACCACCGACGATGGCGAAGTCTTTGATAGGCTCTTGTTTGAAGATCTTTTTGCTTTTTTGCAGCAGGTGCAGCTTGACCGCTTTTTGGAAGGAGGCGGCAAGGTCACGCTTGTCCTGTTCGCTCATCGCTTCACTACCGCCGAGAGATTCGACGGTGAGCCTTACGGCATTTTTGAGTCCTGACAGGGAGAAGGCGATCAACTTGGAGTTGCGAAGAGGGACAGGCAGATCGAAACGATTCTCGTCCCCTTTGCGTGCCATCTCTTCGATGATCGGTCCCCCGGGATAGCCCAGCCCCATCATCTTGGCGGTTTTGTCAAAGCTCTCTCCTACCGAATCATCCATACTCGTCGCGAGAATTTCCATCTTCTCAAAGTTCTCTACACGCACCACCATCGTATGTCCGCCGGAGATCAGCAGTACGAGCATCGGAAATCGGGTAGGCTTCTCGATAAAAAGGGAGTAGATATGCCCTTTGAGGTGATGCACGGGGATAAGGGGGAGTTGTTTGAGCACGGCGAGGGTCTTTGCCATCGCGATTCCCTCCAGTAGTGTCACGCCGAGCCCAGGTTGGTTGGTGACCGCTACGGCTTTGAGCGTGTCAAAGTATGGTTTGGTCTCTTCAAGGATCTTTGGTAGCGCCACAGCGTGTAGACGGCTTGCCAGTTCGGGAACTACTCCGCCGTAGCAGGCGTGCTCGGCTTCTTGGGAGATCTTTTTGTGATAGATCAGCTCTTTGGTCGCGATCTCGGTAATGGCGATTGAGCTATCGTCGCAAGAGCTTTCGATGGATAAGATCATGAAAATCTCCTCTGGAGATTTTCAAGTGAATAGTGGTGGTATGCATTGCGTTGCAATGCTTTTTTTTGATATGGATGATCGTTGCTATGATCTATGCTTCGGTTATTCATTCATCATTCCTCATTACTAATTTCTCTATCCACTCCCATTTGCCGTATCCACTGTCGGCATTGATGTGTCCGGCATTTTCGAGGATGGTCATCTTTGCACCGATATGTGCGGCAACGGCTTGTGCTTCATCCAGTTTGACCCATGGGTCGTCGTCCGAGACGATGAGATGTACCTCTTTGGCTTTGATGTCAGTTGGAAGCGGACAGGGAAAGAAGCTTTTTATGGTCTTCTCCTGCGTGTTCAGGCTTGGTAATGAGACCATGAAGAGTCGTTCTATCGGGGGTATATCGGTCTCTTCGCAGAGCCACATCCAGAGGTTGTTCGCCAGAGAGTGGCAGATGACGGTATCGGGACGGAACTCCTTAAGGATCGCTTTGACCTGCCTGACCCATCGGTTCTTGGAGGGAAAGTGACAGTTGTCCAGCAGCGGGAAGCTGACGGTGCCGTAGTTCTTAGCGACCTCTGCGGCAAGATGCGCCTGCCAGTGCGGGTAGTCACTGCCGCCCCAGCCGTGCAAGATAAGGAGCTTCATGGGAGCTCCTTATCTTGAGTGATTCGCAATTCGTCAATTTTCATCGGCAATATCTCCTCACTTCCCTGTCTATCTCAATGATCTCATCGATACTGCCCGGTTTCACCGCTTCAAAGTGTCTATAGGCATCCAGTACGATCTCGCTCATCCCGAAGAAACTGCACTGTTCCTGTTGGAACTTCTCGATGGCGATTTCGTTGGCAGCGTTGATGACGACGCCCAGATGCGGGTGGGTCAGCAGGTGTTCTTTGAGCTGCCAGATAGGGTAGCGATCGATGCTGATGGGCAGGAACTCCAGTGTGCCGACCTCCAGCAGATTGACCGGTGGCAAGATCTCTTCTGCCACCTCTCCTTGAAGTGCGAAGGCGATAGGCAGTTTCATATCCACACCGGCAAAGTGTGCGGTGGTTGAGCCGTCTTTGAACTCGACCAAAGCGTGAATGATCGACTTTTTCTCGATGACAGCATCGATGGTGCTTGTACCAAAGAGCCATTTGGCTTCGAGCAGCTCGAAGAGCTTGTTGGTCATTGTCGCCGAGTCGATGGTGATCTTGCTGCCCATCGACCAGTTGGGATGTTTGAGCGCATCGGCAAAAGTGGCATTATACATCTTGTCGATTTCCCAGTTACGGAACGCCCCACCGCTTGCGGTGATGTAGAGCTTACTAAAAGGGCGTGTGTTCATCAGATACCACAGTCCGAAGTGTTCGCTGTCGATGGGGGTGATGAGATCCATATCGATGAAGGCGCCGGCAACGACAAGTGACTCTTTGTTCGCCAGTGCGACCCGCTTGCCAAGTTTCGTGGCCTTGAGGGTAGGGGCAAGCCCGGTATATCCTACGAGTGCATTGACGATGGTGGGGCTTTGGGACTCCTCGATGATAGAGAGGATCCCCTCTGTGCCGATACGGATATCGGGGTGGTTGACCCTGTGTCTGTCGGCTTCGTTGGCGATAGCCACGACCTTGGGGTTGTGGGTTGCGATCTGCTCATTGAGCAGGTCGATATTGCTGCCCGCGACCAGTGCTTCGATCCGGATGCCGTAGCGTTTGGCGATGATGAGTGTGTTGACCCCGATAGAGCCGGTAGAGCCCAGCAGGACGATGGAGGATGGAGGATGGAGGATGGAGGATGGCATGGGTTATAAAAATGCTCTTAGGGCTATGACCATCATCGGCGCACCGAACAGATAGCCGTCGATCCGGTCGAGGATACCGCCGTGTCCGGGGAGCAGATCGCCGCTGTCCTTGACACCTGCTTCACGCTTGAGATAGCTCTCGAACAGGTCTCCGAACACTGAAGCAACGGAGGTCAGAAGGGTGACGACAAAAGCGATCCATCCCGGAGCGATATAGAGCCCTACATAGGTACCGATCGCCGTAGCGAAGAGGATGCCGCCCATGACCCCCTCAAGTGTCTTGTTTGGAGAGGTGTCGGAGAATTTGGTACGACCGATCAGCTTGCCGGTAAAGAACGCCATCACATCGGTCAGTGCCACGGTTGCCAGCAACCACGCCATTGCAGCGATCCCGAAATCATCATAGAGGATCAGAAAGAAGAAGATCCCGCTGACAGGGTAGAGAAAAGGGAGGATCAGGCGTTTGTCGAAGTTGTGGAAGTAGGCGATGGAACCGCCGAAGATGATCGCCACAAAGTAGAAGAGGTCGTCGGGATTGGGGTAGACATAAGCAAAAAGCCAGAGAACAACCGCCCAGAAGTAGGCAGCCGGACCAACCAGCCTAAAGAGCTTCATCGCTTCATAGAAAGCGAAGATATATACTGCGCCCAAAAAGAGCCACATCACAAAAAAGTTGTCCATCCAACCGATGAATCCGACAAGTGCCAGCAGTCCGATACCGGTCATCCAGCGCTCTTGATGGTCTGTAAATATTTTAGTCATTCCCTCTTCCTTGGATCTGGTGAGATATTGGAAAATATTATACCACAAAGGGTGTTAAACCCGTATCTCCACTCCTTCCTTAAGAACGGGAATGGTCTGATATTTGTCATACTCCACACTGCTGCCCTCCTGGATCTTGACGAATTTACGCTTGGTATAGTCCACCAAGTAGTTCCCCGGCTGATCGGTGGAGAAGTCCACACAGAGTTTGGCTGCGGCGTGCAGTACCGAGTCAGGAAGGTTCTGTTTATCGGTACGGATGATGACGTGCGAGCCGGGGATCTCGCGGGTGTGCATCCAAATATCGTTGCTTTTGGCGGCTTTGAGCAAGGCTTGGTTCTCTTTGGCATTGCGCCCGACCATTACCTTGTAATCTTCGATCCAGAAGAGTTCCCCTTCGCGCATCTTCTCCTTTTTGCGTGAGGATCTGCCCCGTTTGGGGACGAGCAGTTCCAGATCGTAAGGAGTGGCAGCCTGATCGATAGCGTAGCGGATGTTTTCATAAAAGGCGCGTTTGCTCTGCAGGTTCTCCTTTTCGATGTGGATATTTTTGGCCTTGTTCTTGGCGCGTTTGGCAAGGTTGAAATAGTAGTCGCTGTAGCGGTTGACCTTGGTCTCTTTGGGCAGGGGGATGGTGATCTCGTTGCCTTCGAAATCATAGGTGGTAAGCGTTTTGTCGTAGGGTTTGATCTGGTAGAGGTTGGCAAGGATGAGGTTGCCGTAGGCTTTGTATCTTGTTTCATCCTCAGCAAGCTTCTTTTCATCGGGGAGTTTGTCAAGCTCTTTTGAGAGTATGCGGATCTTCTTCTCTATCTGTGCACGTTTTTGGCTTCGCAGTGCCTCTATGCGTTGGCGTTGGATCCGGTGAAATTTCTCTTCCAGCAGCGCATCGATCTTCCCCACAGGGGCAGATTCTCTATCTGCCTTTGATCTTGCATCAATTTCAGACGGTTTAGGCGGCAGGGGCAGGAGCTCCACTCCCGGTCTGACTACTCTGAAGGAGCTATCTGCATCGATGTGTCGTAGTGCTTCAATGATCACTTCGTTCTCATCAAGCAGGATGGCGTTGGTATTTTTACCCGTGAACTCCAACTGCAGGGTGACAACTTGATTCTTGTAGGCACTTTTGGGGGCGACTTTGAGACGCAAGATGCGGTCATTTTGAGGGACAGATACCTCTATGAGTTTGCCTGCGGAGAGGAGGGAGTGCAATAGGGTGTCAAACGGTGCGTTGAATCCCTGCAGTGGTCGTTGGCTTGGTGCTTTGTAGATGGTGCTGTGCCCACGTGTCATATCGAAGAAGTATGTGTATGATTTGTCAAACGTAATCTCTATGACGTTGTTCTCTACCCGTCTGGCTCGGGAAATGAAGGTGAAATCGTTAAGGCGTTTGGCGATGGCTTGGAGTTCTTGGAGTTTCATGGCTGAAATTCTAGCATAATTTTATTTCGCTATAATTCGCGTAATTTATCTATAAGGATATGACAATGGGACAGACCATTACAGAGAAGATCTTTTCCGAGCATGCCGGACGTGATGTCTATGCCGGTGAGATTGTACGTGTGCCGATCGATATGACCATCGGTACGAAATTACTACCCCCCTTTCTTTCCAAGCCCTTGAGGAGGGGGGGGGCCAAGAA
>CAYPWA010000081.1:0-5697 GCA_964414325.1 uncultured Sulfurovum sp.
GTATCCCTTGTGGATACCCGGGCAACCACAAGGGTTGCCCCTACTCTTTATACCCTATCTTCGCCTTGAAGTCCGCGATACAGTTGGTACAGGTCTTGATGGTGTTATTCTCGACGATCGCGATGAGCGCCTCCTGATCGAGGATCTGAAGCTTGTGGTTCTCGATCTTGATGATCTCCTCTTTTTTGAGCTTGGTAAGTATGCGAGAGAAGGTCTCGGGGGTGAGATTGAGAATGGAGGCGATCTCGTTATTTTTAAGACGGTTGAAGATCGTCACTTTCTTGAGCATCAGATCCGCCACTTTTGCCTCGGATGAGAGAATCGTCTCTTTGTGCACCAGTGCCGAGAGCAGGCTGATCTTGCCGGTGAGCGACTTGATCAGCTCCAAAGAGAACTCCGGACGGTGTAGATACTCGTAGAGCTTGTCATAGTGCAGCATCCCGATCGCACCGTCGGTGACAAACTCACAGGTTGCAGGGAAAGGCTCTTTCTCAAAACAGGCAAACTCGGCAATGAGCGAAGGCGCGGAGAAACGGTTGATCTGTATCTGATTTCCCTTGGGAGAGGTCTTGTAGAGCTTGACACTGCCGCCCATCAGGATATGGAGATAGTCACTCTGATCTCCTTCGTAGAAGACAATACTCTCCTTGGTATAGTGCTTGATGTGGACATGGTCTTGAAGTTCGTCAAGATAGTTCCGTCCCAATGCGGAGAACATCGGAATCTTTTCAAGTTCAAACATCTACATACCTCTTTGTCTGATTGATTACTACTATACAATAAAAAAGATAAAAAGAGTCCGCTATCTTATACTTTTTCAAACCAGCTAAGCTGTTCTCTCAGCCTTACCACCTCTCCGACCACGATCAGTGCGGGGGTGGGAAGATTCTTCGCCTTCTCGTAGATATCCTCCAGTGTACCGACCACCGTCTTCTCCTGCGGTGTCGTTCCGCGGCTGATCACCGCGACGGGATGCTCTTTGGGCTTGCCTATCTCGATGAGCTTTCGGGTGATCTTCTCCAGATTGTGCAGTCCCATCAGAAAGACGATGGTATCATCGGTTCTGTAGTTCTCCCACGGGATCTGAGAGTGCGGTTTTTTGGACTCATGTCCGGTAACGACACGGAAAGAGACTGTCACCCCGCGGTGCGTGACGGGGATACCGGCATACTCGGGTACGGCAATGGCAGAGGTGATACCAGGAATGAACTCGAAATCGATCCCACGTTCTCGCAGATAGATCCCCTCCTCTCCGCCGCGACCAAACACCAGCGGATCACCCCCTTTGAGACGTACCACACAGTCGTGTTTCAATGCCGCCCGATAGATCACCTCGTTGATCTCCTCCTGCGGCAGCGTATGGTGTGAATCCTCTTTGCCTACATAGATGAACTCACACCCCTCTTTGGCGTAGTTGAGGATATCAGGATTGGCAAGCCGATCATAGATGATCACATCCGCCATCTCCACCACCCGCAACGCCTTAACCGTCAGCAGATCGATATCTCCCGGCCCCGCCCCTGTCAGATAGACTTTGCCCATTACACCTCTCCTTCATCTCTATATTGGGCAGATACAGGATCTGCCCCTACGGAAGTATCCGTCAAATAACATGACGGATCTTCCGCCCACAGATCTCCGTATATCGCATACGCTCTGCTGCGCGATCCGCCGTTGCAGATATCGATATAGCGACACCGGGCACATTTGCCGCCAAGTTCTCTGGGATGGATACGCAGTTTTTGCAAAACCTCTACCGGTCTGTTCGTCCAGATATCACTGAAATCTTCGGTCAAGATATTTCCAATCTTAAGCGGAAAGAACGGGTCAGGCTTGACAAATCCCTCACTGTCGATATTGAGCAGTTTGCGCCCGGCACTGTTGCCGCCCCATGCGATGAGCCGTCGATGCATCTCTTCGGTATGTTTGGGGTAGCGCTTTACAAAGCGGTCATAAAAAAGGATCGCATCCATCTCCATATTGCCCGTGACGATCTCGATATCACGTCCGCTTTCATGGTACTCAAAGGCTTTGTCGAGGATGTAGTTGACCGCCTCGATACGCTGTTCCTTGCTCAGATCCATTTCCAGATTTTCCAGTCCTCTCCCGCTGTAGACCAGATGCGAGATGTAGATCTTGGGAATATGGTGATTCTCCGCCAGTTCGAAGATGAAGGGCAGGTCATCGTAGGTATCTTTGGTGATCGTAAAGCGGATACCTACTTTGGTCTTCCCGAAACTGTTGAGCAGATCAACCGCCTTCATCGACTCGACAAAGGAGCCTTTGAGTCCACGGAACGTGTCGTGTACCTCCGGGCTACCGTCGATACTGATACCGATGTAGTCAAAGGTATCAAGGATCTTCTCGGCATTGCTCTGCTTAACATACAGACCGTTGGTAGAGAGGTAGGTGACGATCCCCAGTTCCCTGCACCGTGCGGCGATATCGAAAAGATCTTTGCGCGTCAGCGGCTCCCCGCCGGAGAAGATGAGAAACTTCACCCCGTTGGCTTTGAGCTTGGGAAGGGTCTGCATGATATCTTCAGTCGTCAAGGTATCGACCGCATCGAGATCGGCTTTGGAGTAGCAGTGCAGGCAGCTGAGGTTGCAACGGTTGGTGAAGTTCCAGATCGCGATACTGCCGTCAAGTACCCGTGCGGGCTTACCTTCAGTGACAGACTTGAGCAGGTTGGAGAGACGGAACATTACTTGGTCTCCTTTGCAGATACTTTTGGCTTATAGGAGAGGATATAGCGCGTGATCGCCTCAAGCTCCTCGTTGTTCAGCTTGAACGGCGGCATGGCGTTTCGTTTGTATCCGAATACTTTGGAGACGTTCCCGGGGTCTGTGATCATCGCGCGGATCTCTTCACTACTCCGCTTGGCGGCGATCTGCGTAAAAGGAGGTCCAAATGCCATCGCTGTTTGGTGGTGGCATCCCCAGCAGTAGGTCTCAAAGACCTTTTTGCCCTCCGCTGCCTGTACCCAAACCCCAAAACTCAGGATTATCACTGCCGAAAAGATATATCTATAGTGCTTCATAATGAAGATAATAACAACTTTTGAACTAAAGAGAGTTGATGCAGGACAAGAAACACGAAAAGCGTTCTATTTCTAATGTCTCTGCTCTATCTGTGAGGCATTCTGCTCCATGAGCACCCAGTTGGCACCCTGTCGCACCATCGTTGTCCGGCTTGGGTGTGTCAGTTCGTAGGCGATCACCCCCACAAGCAGACCGATCGTGATAACAAAAAAGACTAAAAACCCTTTCATTCCTCTTCTCCTTTCTCCATATCTTCACCATCCTCAACCTTGGCAACGATCAGCAGGATAAGAACAAAGAGGATGATCGCCCCGATGTAGATGTATTCGGTCATAGTGACTCCTTATAGTTACCGTTGATAAAAAGATAGAGATCCCCGCTGTCGCGAAAGAGTACACAGAGCCTTCCTTTTTTGGGATCGTGCAGATCGTAGCGGCGGCTTTGATAGATGTAGGGGGAGCGGGAGATCACTTCGGTCATCTCGGGATCTATCTTTTCCAACGCCGCATCAAGCGTATCATAGGGGATCTTTCGTATACCGCACGCCCCTACCAGTGTCGCAACCACCGCGTTTTCATCGTCTGTCTCTATGGTGAAGAGATGGGGTGAAAGTGCATTTTTGGGGTAGCGTCTAAGCGTAAGATGCGAGATCTCTTTGGTAGGATCGATCCCTACCAGACGGGAAAAAGTCACCGCAGGTGTCCCCAGATAGTAGGTCCATCCGATAAAGAATACCAGCAGCGCCAACAACGCTGCAAGCAGATACTGCGGCCAGTGACGGAGTTTAGTCATACCATTTTCCTTTCTCTTTTGCAAGGCTTTTAAAACGGCTTCTCTCTTCGATACTCTCAAACCCTGATGAGGGCAGATAGTAGGCTTTGCCGTGGTGGTAGAGGATCAGGGCGTTGTCCGTATCGACCACCCCTTCCACCTCCTCCCACGGAAGTATAGCATCCCCTTGTCTGATCCCCTCTTTATCGACTTCAAGGGTAACGGTACGGTCTTTGAGCGGTGAATGTTCAAAGAGGGTGCTTGCACGCCGCTTTACCAGCCACTTTTTGCCCACATACCAGTAGAGGATCAGCAGCGTCGAGAGCATCAGCAGCCCTACCGCCCCCTTTTTCAACGCGGCGACCACCCCAAACTGCGCCATCGCGATAAAAAACCACCCTATATAACGCCGTGCCGAATGCTTATAGTACCATTGATAGGCATGCGAAAAGGAGTGCTCGAAGTTCTCCCGATCCCATCGGTAACGTATCGTTATAGGGTTAGATGTGCTCATCGCTCGACTCGATATAAAGTGCTTCTTTCTTCACACACCCTTGTCTCTCCAGCGTGTCTATCAGTGCGAGTGTCTCTTCGTACAGCTTCTCGTACTGTGCATTGTTGGTCTCGTACTTTTTGCGCTCTTTTTTGGCAAAGAGCCACGCCCAGAGGATCGAAAGAGCAAAAACCCCGTAGATATACCACTGATACGCCTTGAGATCGAGCAGTACGATAAAGTACTGTACCGAGAAGAGCACAAAGAACTCCACCGAGAAGATCAACACCAGTGTGGAGCTCTGCTCAAAATCGAGCGTATACTTCTCGATCTCTCTAAGCGTAACGAGATTCTCATTGATCTTCTCGGCGCTCTCTTTGCAAGCAGGATCGATCGACTCGATCTCGATATCACGCAGATGGATGTTGCTCAGGTTGTACTCGACGGTGGTCTGCATATAGTCGCGCAGGATCTGCGGCTCTTTGCGCAGCGCCTCCTCCACTTCCGCTTCGGAGGGCTTCTCTTTGCCCGTGAGCTTCTGCACATCCTGCAGCACCAGATCGTAGAGTCCGACATGGCGTATCTCATCGATCACCCGTTTCATATTCAACACGATAGATCCCTTTTGACCAAAATTGATGAAGGCTTATACAAAAAGACCTATATCTTGCTGTATAAACCCGATACGGGGCATTCCCGTATCCGAAGGTATTATTTTTTGGCTGCCACGACAACCGAAGGCTGCGGATCGATCCCGAAGGTCGCTGTCTCATCCTCTGCGGGCAGGAAAATACCGATTAGTCCTTTGATCCCGATGGAGAGCACGATATTGAGCAAAAAGAGCAGCCACGCCGTTACCAGCATCACCGCACAGATCGCAGCGATGACCATAAACGTATGGAACTCACCGTTCATATAGAAGTGACGTCTGAGCATCCCGTCCAATCCTGCCATCCCCATAAACGCACCCATACCGATACCTCCAATGAGGTGCAGCCAGTAGTGGGCGTTGGAGAGTTTGGTCGAATAGAGTTTCGTATTGTTCGTCACCATCGGCCAGAGTACATAGACCGCGGAGTAGAGCGTCATATAGAGCCCGACCAGCAGTGCGATGTGTACATGCGCCCCGATGATCCACTGCGTGTTGTGAAGCACACGGTTAAGCCCCATATCCGCCTGAATGATCCCCGCAGGTACGGCAAGACCGAAGCCTACCAGTCCACCGAGCAGATACTTCAGCTCGAAGGTCATCTTGAGCGGTCGCGCTTTCCAGAGTGTGACCAGTGTGATAAAGAGTGCCAGCCCCTGTGTCAACAGCTCAAACGCCGTGACCATCTCGCCGGAGATCAGCTTCATCATCTCAGGCTGTGCCTGATCGGAGAGCAGGTGGTG
>CAYPWA010000082.1:0-5686 GCA_964414325.1 uncultured Sulfurovum sp.
CTCGGCTGCACCAAGAACCTTGTCGACTCCGAAGTGATGCTCGGTCGCCTCAAAGAGTATGAGATCACCGATGACAACACCGAAGCGGATGTGATCATCGTCAACACCTGCGGCTTCATTGATGCCGCCAAAGAGGAGAGCATCAATACCGTTCTCAACCTGCACGATGCACGTAAAAAAGACTCTGTCCTTGTCATGGCTGGATGCCTGAGCGAACGCTACAAAGAGGAGCTGATGGCGGAACTCCCCGAGATCGATATCTTCACAGGTGTAGGGGATTACGAAAAGATCGATGCGCTCATCGCAAAAAAACAGAGTACCTTCTCGCCTGAAGTCTATCTTGCCACAGAAAACAGCGGCAGGGTGATTACAGGATCGAACTACCACGCCTATATCAAGATCGCCGAAGGATGCAACCAGCAGTGTAGCTTCTGCGCTATCCCAAGCTTCAAAGGCAAACTCCACTCACGTTCTCTTGAGTCGATCGTCAAAGAGGTCACACACCTTGCCAAAGAGGGCTTTTATGACTTCTCCTTCATCTCACAAGACAGCTCCAGCTACGGGAGAGATATGGGGCTCAAGGATGGGCTTAGAGACCTTATCAAAGCCGTAGAGCAGATCGAAGGAGTACGCTCCGCACGCATCCTCTACCTCTACCCCTCCACCACCTCGTTCGCACTGATCGATGATATTGCCAATTCCACAGTTTTCCAGACCTACTACGATATGCCTATCCAGCACATTGACGATCGTGTGCTCAAAACCATGAAACGGGGCTTTGGAGAGAAGCAGACCATCGCACTGCTGGAACACATGAAGTCCAAACCTGATGCCTTTATCCGCACCTCCGTCATCGCCGGACACCCGGGAGAGGATGAAGCGGCATTTGAGAAGCTCTGTACTTTTATGGAGACCTTCGGCTTTGACCGCTTCAACACCTTCCACTACTCCAACGAGGAGTCCACCGCCGCCTACGAAATGGAACAACTCTCCAAAGAGGTGATTGAGGAGCGTGCCGCCATCCTCGGAGAGATCGCACAAGCCTCTACCCTAAAATCTCTTGAAAAAATGGTAGGTAAAACAGTTGACCTTGTCATCGACGGTGAAAGCGATGAACACGAGTATCTTCTCTCCGCCCGTCCGCTGCAATGGGCAGTTGATATCGACGGTGAGATCCTCATCAATGATACGAACGACCTGCCTGTGGAGTATGGGAAAATATATGAAGCGAAGGTAACAGAACTGGTAGGGACGCAGTTGCTTGCAACACTTATTAAACCACTCTGATGCTATGCTCACGATTGATACCTCATACCTGAAAAAGAAAAAAAACCTTTTGGCTTTCTCAGCGGGTATCGACTCTTCTGCCCTCTTCTTTCTACTGATCGAAAACAACATTCCTTTCGATATTGCTATCGTTGACTATGGCATGAGGAATGAAAGTAAACATGAAGTTGCTCATGCCAAAGCACTTGCCCAAAAATACGGACTGAGATGTTTTATTTCTTCCGCGCCTCAGTTTGATAGCTGTTTTGAACAACAGGCGAGAACCTTTCGCTATGACTTTTTCGAAACACTGATCGCACAACACGGTTACGATACACTACTCACCGCCCATCAGCTCAATGACCAGTTGGAGTGGCTGCTGATGCGTCTGGTCAGAGGCGCAGGGGTGAGTGAGCTTGTCGGGCTTGAACCGATCAGCCAAAGAGAGGGATATACCCTCATTCGTCCCTTGCTTGCCTATAGTAAAGAGGAGCTTCTTGCCTACCTCAATACCAAGGGTTATCCCTATTTTGTCGATGAGAGCAATGATGATGCACGCTATGAACGCAATCGTTTTAGAAAAACCTTTTCCGATCCACTCATTGCACAGTTCAAGGATGGGATACGACGCAGTTTTGACTACCTCAGAGATGACAAAAAACTGCTTGAAGAGGGCTTTGAGGCGATCTATGCCGAAAAAGAGCTGCGTATCATCAGACTGCATATGCCTGCTCTCAAAGCCAAGGCTGCAGATCTTGCACTCAAATCGCTTGGTTATCTGCTTTCAGCTGTCCAACGCCAAGAGATAGCAAACGAAAAGAGTCTTGTTGTCGGACGAAAATGGGTAGTCGAGTACCAGGGTGATCTCCTCTATATCGCTCCCTATCTAACGACTGATATGCCCAAATCATTTAAAGAGAAGTGTCGTATCGCCAAAATCCCCACGAAGATCAGACCCTATCTTTTTGAAGAGGGGATCGATATTGCTACACTACCCCAATGAACAACCATCAGGGCAGACACATAGCTCTGCCCCTACATTCACTCCTCATTCACAAGCGGGTGTGCCTTCATATACTCCTGCATCTTCTTGACCGATCCAAGCTTGGTATAGACCTGCGTGGTCGCCATCGTCTCATGCCCGAGAAGTTCACTCACATCGGCGATTCGTGCACCGTGATTGAGCAGATGGGTCGCAAAAGAGTGGCGAAGCTGATGCGGGGTGGCATTGATCCCTGTAGACTTGAAAAGCTTGGTAAGTCTGTAGCGAAGCTGTGCACTGTTTAGCGGTGCATGCCCTTTCTCGAACAGATAGGTCTTTGGATGGGCATTGGCGATATGGGTACTTAGCAGTCCCTGAATCGATTCGAGCAGCGGAAGCTGACGCGTTTTGCCCCCTTTGCCGTGTATCTGTACCCATCCCTCTTTGATATCTGCCAATTTAAGACCGGCAAGTTCCGAGATACGCAGACCCAGACCATACAGCATCGCAACCAGCAGTTTCTCTTCTACCGTTGCCTGCCCCATCACCTCTTCGATATACTTCTCCTCGATCGGCTTGGGAAGACTCTGGGGGACTTTGATCGTCTCATCCGAGATCACCCTGACCGATAGAGATCGCTGATCCTCCAGATACTTTACCAGTGAGCGCACCGCCGAGAGCTTCTTGACGATGGTCTTTTTGCTGTTTTTAACAATCTTGAGGCGAAAGGGGGTGATATCCAGCACCCACACCCCCTCCTCTTCATACCAGTGGCTCACCTCCGACATCTGTCGCAGTGCGATCTCGTAGGTCTCTACGGTCTTCTCCGAATACCCACGCACATCCTGAAGATACTCAAGGAATGATTCGATATACCCTGTTAACGCCTCACTCCTTACCTTAAGAACACTTGTCTCTTCGTTCGGGCGCACTCCTCACTCCTCACTATTGAATGGTGTGTTCGAGCATCTTCTCGCGAAGATAGGTCTTGGCTTCTTCTAATGTCATTCCCTGAAGGGAGATGCTCTGCACATAAAGATCTATTTTGCCAAAAGGCTTAGGAATCACGAACCTATCCCAACTTTTAAGTTGCCAATACTGATTGCATTGATAGTTCAGTACAAAGATCGGAAGATTACTTTTGAGTGCTATACCGATCGCACCATCACTCATACTGTGTCTGGGACCTCTGGGACCATCGGGAGTGATCAGTACTTCCTCTCCCTCTTTAATGGATCTGAATGCTTGCAGCAGCACCTGCCTGGCTCCTTTTTTGGTAGAGCCACGCAAAGGGTGTATACCAAGCAGTCGTAATGTCCCTGCGATCAACGAGCCGTCAAAGTGTGCCGAGATGATCGCTGCAGCGGGGTGATTGGGGTGTATCTTTCGATATGCCTGCGGGCTGATCAAGAGTTCTCCATGCCAACAGACACAAACATGCTGACATTCATCCACAGGGGTAATAAAGTGAAACCGTTTTCTGCTGCTCCACCATATCAGGCGCATCAACAGATAAATTATCGGGGGTATCACCACCACACCAAGCTGTCTGAAAAAACGTTTCATCGATCCTGCTCTATATCACAATGCCGTCAAGTGCCCCACGGGAGGTCTTGGTGATCTTGACATCCACAATCCTACCAAGAAGCTCTTCGCTTCCCTCGACAAAGACAAGCTTCCCATCATCACTGCGCCCTGCCACACGATTGTTCGGTTTGAGCTCATCAAAGTAGACCGAATGCACCCTGCCCAGCTGTGCATCCATCACGGCATCGAGGATCTCGGTATGGCGTGACTGAAGCCGCTGCAGTCTCTCACTCGCTACGCTATTCTCCACTTGATCGGGATAGTCTGCCGCTTCGGTATGCGGACGCGGTGAATACTTGAAAGAGAAGAGCTGCTCGAAGCGTACCTGTTCAAGCACATCCATAGTATCCTCAAAATCCGCATCACTCTCTCCAGGAAATCCGACGATGATATCTGTCGAAATGGTCGCTTCCGGGCAGAGTTTTCGTATCTTTTCACAGCGGTTGAGGAACCACTCCTTGGTATAGCCGCGCTTCATACGCTTGAGCAGTTCGGTCGATCCGCTCTGCAGCGGGACATGGATCTGTTTGCAGATCTTGGGATTGGAAGCGAACTCCTCCAAAAAAGCATCATCCATATGCAGTGGGTGGGGAGACTGGAATCGGATACGCTCCAGCCCTTCGATCTTCGATATCTTCTGTAACAGCCCGGTGAAGTCGATCTTCTCTTCGGATGCACCGAAACGTCTGCCGTAGTTGTTGACATTCTGCCCCAGCAGCATCACCTCTTTGGCGCCGCCCTCCACCGCCTTGGTAATCTCCTGTACCAGCAGATCGGAGGGAATGGAGATCTCATCACCTCTGGTGGCAGGCACGATGCAGAAAGTACAGGACTTATCACATCCGATCGAGATATTGACCATGGCTTTAAAGCGGTTGGTACGGTACTCTCCGAAAGCATAGGTACTCTCGTCATAGTCCGTACTCACCTCAACCGCATGCTTCTTCTCCACCACTTCCGTGATCTTGGAGACATTCCTCGCGCCTAGTACGAAGTCTACTGTCGGCGCACGCTTGATGATCTCCTCTCCCAGATGGCTTGCAGTACAGCCTGCCACACCGATCTTGGCTCCGGGCTTTTTCTTTTTGTTGAAAACACCGATCTCAGAGAAGAGTTTGGCGACAGGCTTCTCTCTAACCGAACAGGTATTGATGATGATCAGATCTGCATCCTCCAAACTATCGGTCAGCTCATAGGACTCTTTTTGACTCAGTTCGGCGATCATATGTTCGGTGTCACGTACGTTCATCGCACATCCGAGGGTCTCGATAAATAGTTTCTTATTCATAGCTTCGGTTCTTTGTCTTCTTTGATATTGGTCTGCATGTGATATAGTGGATAGGAAAGGCAGTTGTGGGGTTCTGGGTGCATTCGTAGTGCCGGACTACGCATGACCGCTTAGGCGATAATATGCACTTCGTAGATATACTCGTTGTCATCCAGTCCGTACTTCACTTCACGCATATAGACCGAATAGCCCTTCTCTTCAAAATATTCGATCAGCTCCTTGAGCTCCTTGTGGGAGTTGTCCTTGTCAAAGTAGAATATAGACCTGTTCGCTAGCTCCTCTTCAAGCTTTTTAAGCTCAATGGTTTTCGGTTTTGCTTTCAGGGTGGTTCTAGCCAGTTTCAGTTTCATCTATAATTCCTTTAAATACTTGTTCGATACAGTTAATGATTGATTATACTTTATTTTCAGTAAAGGTTGGATTAGCTATAATTTCCCACTTCAAAAATCGACCCTCCCGGATGTTCTTGACACTGTTATGTTACCTCTTGTAGCGGGTAGGTTTTGAATCTGTTATAAGGAATCTATTGTGGAAAAAATATTAGACATTATCGAAGCGATCGC
>CAYPWA010000083.1:0-5622 GCA_964414325.1 uncultured Sulfurovum sp.
TCTTCGAGGTGGCGATGCAGTCTGGACTCAACCTCGACAGCCTCTACAAACTCTATATCGGTAAAAATATCCTCAATCAGTTCAGGCAGGATCACGGCTACAAAGAGGGAAGCTATATCAAAGAGTGGAACGGAGAGGAAGATAACGTCACAATGCAGCGCATCCTCGATGAAGAACCGCAGATCACACCCCAGATGCTCTACCAAAAACTCGAAGAGGCGTATCCGGATGTATAGTCTGAGGAATTACGAATGACTTCAAATCTAGGGTGGGTATTCCTACCCACCTTGGTGCACAGGTATATGCACCCTACTCCGCACATCAATACATATTACCTACAAGATCCTTCTGTACGATCTCATTGCCTTTGACCGTAACAATCGTCGCGATGCGGATATTTTTGGGATGTTCATAGCCACACTCCTGCCCACACTTAACTGTACCGATGAGATAGTAGCTCCCCGAAGGTACACCATAGAAAGCAAAATTTCCATTGGCATCGGAGGAGGTGAAGCGTAGATAGTTGAAGAGCCTGTCATCCGCTTTGGTCATTTTGCGTCCACCGATATAGCTCTCTTTGTACCACTGGTCGGAGTAGCTTGTCTTGGGATTTAGGTAGAGTCTGGTCGCTTTACCATAGACCTTTCGATCATAGCCATCAGTCACATAGATCTGTCCCTTGACGGTCCCTTTTCCGGTACGTGCCAAACGGTTATACTCACTTACAGGGAAAGGAATACGTGCGACTTTTTGAGATGACTCATCAATCACGGTTCCGCTTTCTGTTAGGTTCTGATCGATGTCGGAAATATCAATATTTTCTTTATCTTCTTCACTGCTGTTGCCCCACTGCTGTCCATAGCCGACTTTTTCACCCGGAAGCTGAGGTAGCCCTCTCTGCACACACCCTGTCATCAACCACACCATCAATAGTGCTGCCGCAAGAATTCTGTAATTTCTTTTCATCATCTCTCCTTCTTTGAATATTCTATAGTATACAATAGTATTGTTAGCGTCTATTACCCCAAAAAGTTCAACACTTCTTTCGATGTCCCTCAACAAACTTCTGTAAAAATCCTTGAGCCTCTTCATCTCCCGCAAAAGCAGCCCTCTGGTACCAAAAAGCCGCCTGTTCACAGCTCTTTTTAACCATATCCCCTTTACGATAGCGCTTGGCAAGATGACGCTGTGCCTCCAGATCACCCTCTTTTGCAAAGCGGTGCATATGCTTGAGTTTCCGCTTCTCTCCGTAATAGTAGTTGATCGTATTACGAATGAACCAGAGCGTAAACAGCGCCAGTACGCCAAAAAGGATCACTTCACGCTCTTCGCCGGTGAGCAACGCTTTGATCCACTCCAGACTATTTTCCAAGACAGAACTCCCCGAACATTTTATCCAGTATTTCTTCACTGTCATAAGGTTTTGAGATCGATGAGATCGCCTTGACAGCTTCTTGAAGATGATAGGAGAAAAACTCAAGTTCTCCGCGTATCAGTGGCTCTTTGGCTGCCAGTATCTCATCATGGGCTTTTTGAACCGCTTCGATCTGACGGGTAGAGACCAGCATCAACTCTTCTCCCTCTCCAATGGCGTCCAGCAATGTCCTCAGCTTTTGGGTCAACTTCATAAAACCCCTCTTCGCACTGACCTCAATGGGATTAAAGGATGCAAGATGTTCTCTCTCAAGTTTAGGGGCGAGATCGGATTTGTTAATCGCTACTATAACATGCTTTTGTCTCAGATTTGTCACAATGTCAAGGATCTTCTCATCTTCTTCATCGAAGGGACGTGATCCGTCAAAAAGTGCAATGATGATATCCGCATCCTCCACCGAACTCATCGAACGTTCAATCCCGATCTTCTCGATGGTATCCTCAGAGTCCCGTATGCCTGCCGTATCGACAAGACGGATGATATGCGATCCGATACGCACCTGCTCCTCGATGGTATCGCGGGTTGTCCCGGCAATATCACTGACGATCGCACGCTCATAGGAGAGCAGCGCATTGAGCAGCGAACTTTTACCCACATTGGGTTTTCCGATAATCGCAACACGGAATCCTTCGATCAACCCGCGTCTGCGATGGCTGGAGGCAACGATCCGCTCGATCTGCTCTGCCAGACCTTCAAGCTGTGAGACAATGCTCAGCATGATATCATCGGGAATATCCTCTTCGGCATAGTCGATCATCACCTCCGAGTAGGCTAGTGAACGCAGAAGCGCCTCCCTGCTCTCATTAACAAACTCCCTAAGTTCCCCCTTCATCTGTTTAGCAAGGATCTTTGCCGCATCGACACTTTTGGCTTCGATCAGCTTGGAGATCGCCTCCGCTTCGCTCAGATCGATCTTACCATTGAGAAACGCTCGCTTGGAGAACTCGCCAGGCTCTGCCAAACGTACTCCCAAAGAGAGCACTGTATCGAGGATCTCCTGTGCGACGATCATCCCTCCGTGGCACTGGAACTCCACAATATCCTCTCCGGTAAAACTGTTGGGCGCGGCAAAGTAGATCAGGATCGCTTGATCAATCAGTTCGTCTTGATAGTTATAAAGAGAGGTAAGATGGGCATGTCTGGGAGTAATCTCCTCTCTTTTGGAGATCTGTTTAGCGACGCTGAGTGACTTCTCACCACTGACACGGATAATGGAGATCGATGAGATACCGTGTGCCGTAGCGATGGCTGTGATCGTATCAGCCATGGGACTTTGTGTGGAATTCGTTGATCACGACAAAACGCTTGCCGGACTTTGCAGTCTTGATCGCCACATATTTGTCGGGAAACGCTTCACGAAGCTGCTCCAGTGCGATCTGTACCAAAATACCGTCAAGGAAGCGTGTCTTGCCCTTACCGTACTTCTGAACGTTCTCGATAACAGGCTGGATATAGTTGCGTATCATCTCCTGTTGAGAAGTCAGGAACGCTGCGATCTCAAGCTTGATATAGAGCTGGTACTTTCCGTGCAGCCAGTTGAAGAGCATATAGGAGAGTGCGTTGTAACGATACCCCTCTTTTCCGATCAGCAGCGCGGCATCCTCTCCGTCTATAAAGATCAGTGCGGTATTGTCCACTACATCTACCTCGACAACATCAATGTCAAAACAGGAGACTTCAAAGAGTCTTTTGAGGCTCTCTTCGATACTCTGCGCCAAATCCGTATCGACAAAAGCTTCCTCTTGGTCACGCGCTTCCTTTTCAAAGAAACCGTCCACGATCGCATCTTCACGCACATGTGTTTCCGCTTCCGTTTCTTCAAGAAGTTCCTCCTCTATGACAGGCTCGGCACCGGATGCTTCATTGAGTGTAGAGAGTATCTCTGATGCGATCTCCTCTTCGATGCTTTTCTCTTCGGCAGCCGGTGTTTCAACAGGTAAGGGTACCTTTCTCGTAGCAACGATCACTGCCTCTTTTTTGAAGAGTCCGAGTATTCCTTTGGAGGGGTACTGCACGACCTCATACTGCAGTTCGGTCACAGAACAGGAGAGTTGTGTCGCGGCAAGCTCGTACGCCTCTTCAAGGGTAGGTGCTTCAACCTTGGTCATTTAACTCTCCTTCTGTTTTTTATGTGCAGCTGCTGCCTCTGCTTTGTGTTTCGCATAGGCTTTGTTGATCACATACTGCTGACCAATGGTGAAGATGTTGTTCGTTACCCAGTAGAGTACTAGACCTGACGGGAACGGCATAATAATAAACATCAACGCCATGATCACAGGAAAGAACTGGAAGATCTTCTCCTGCAGCGGATCGGTAAAGTTGTTTGGTGTAATCCTCTGCTGGAACCACATCGTCACACCCATCAGTACAGGCAGAATATAGTATGGATCAGCGGCAGCAAGGTTGTCGATCCACCCAGAGATCCAAACCGCACCCTGAAGCTCATCGGCGTTGAGCAGTACACGGTACAAAGCGAAAAAGACAGGGATCTGCAACAGCATCGGCAGACATCCGCCCATCGGATTTGCCCCGTGTTTTTTGTACATCTCCATCATCTTCATATTGAGCTTCGCCGGATCATCTTTGTACCTCTCACGCAGCTCTTTCATTTTGGGTGCAAGATCTTTAAGTTTCTGCATAGACATCATCCCCTTATAGGAGAGAGGGAACAGCACCAGCTTGACCAGCAGCGTAAAGAGGATGATCGCCCATCCCCAGTTGCCTATCATCGTATGGATCCAAAGCAAGACTTTGAAAAAAGGCTTTGAAAGGAAAGTGAACCATCCGAACTCGATCGCATCCGTCAATTCCGGGTTGATCGCTTTGAGCGTACTGTACTCTTTGGGACCGATATATCCGCCAAGATGCAGAGCAGGTTTCCCTTCTACAAAAATAAGAGGATCACCCTCTCCCTCTTTGAGGATCGTGACATTCATGCCGTCTTTAAAATTATAGAACATCGTTGCTACATAGCGGTCGAACGCAGAAGCAATCGTTGCATGCTTGAATATCTCATCCCCTTTGGCATCTCCATCTTCAATCGTTTTGATCACACCGTCAGCCGTCTTGACGAGTGCACCGCGAACAAGCATATACATGGAGGTATCCGCCATCGGTCTATGCCCAGGCGTGATGAAGTAGGCAGCAGGACGGCTGAGTGTCACATCTACACTGTAAGCACCCGTTGGCTGTATCTTCAGCGTCTTGGTCACAGTCAGATCGGAGAGCTCCTGTGTCAGCGTCAGTGTGACCGGCGCGTTCTTCGCATCGACCTCACCGGTGAAAGAAGCACGATAGGGTGTTTTGAACGCTTCTTCATTCAATGCCGCATCCGAAAAGCGTATCTCCAGCGGCTTGGTCTTGTCTGGAGCGAGAATTTGAAGATTATGCCCTTCGGCATTGTGGTACTTCTCTTCAAGCAGTTCGAACTGCGCAATACGCCCCAACGCATCGATCTGCATCTTGAAAGTATCAGATACCACTGTCACCAGTGTATGTGAACTTGTCATTGGTGCTGTTTTGACTATGTGTTCCTCCGAAGAGGGTGTCTGCTTGCTTTGCTGCGTTGTCACAGCCGGTGCAGTTTTTGCAGAAGTGATGTTTTTGTCAGTTGTCTGAGAGAGTGATTTTTGCGGTGTAAAGAGATAGCTGTATCCTACAAAAACGAGGAAAGAGAGAGCAAGAGCCAGAAGTAGCCGTTTGTTTAGATCTTGTTGTTCCAAAATAGTACCTTTATATTCAGTATAACGATAGTATAGTCTTCACTGTGTTAAATTCTGTTTTAAGTCTTTAAAGAAGTGCAGAACACTTTTTGAGTGCATGTAGATAGGCTTTGCGGATCACTGGATACGTTTCGCTTAGAAGCGCCGGTTTGGCAACAAGAACGTATGAACCGCTTTCGAGTCGGTCTATATTTTCAATGAAATGTGCTCTAAGCAGACGCTTCGCCCTGTTTCGGTGAACTGCATTTCCTATTTTTTTACTGGCAACAAACCCTACCTTGTAGGCTTCCGACCTGCGGTAGAAGAGTACAAAGTATGGGGTATGCCAGGTCTTTGTGGAGCGATTATAGACTCCGTTAAACTCTTTACTGGTCTTTATCCGAGTAAAATGTTTGATCTTAGCGATGTGATTATACCGCCAGTCTCTTTCTGCCTTTCGCTCTTCTTGCAGCGATCACTTTTCTA
>CAYPWA010000084.1:0-2822 GCA_964414325.1 uncultured Sulfurovum sp.
TTAACCAATGCATCAAGGAGTCCATCATGGCATTTTTCGGCGGAAGTAAAAACGAAACAAAAGCATTTGAGTCCAAAACACCCACAGTACCATCAGCGCCTAAAGCGGGGACGGCGGCGATCACAGGGTGTATGGAGATCTTGGGTAATGTCAAAGCATGCGGTACGGTGCATGTAGACGGTAAGATCCATGGGGATCTGACTACGGACGGTGATGTGATCATCGGTAAAGAAGGGGTCGTCAACGGTGATGTCTCCGGGAAAAAGGTGATCCTCAGCGGCAAGATCAACGGCAATGTGGTCTGCGAGAGTCTCGAGGTCACACAGACAGGAAAAGTAAGCGATACGATCCAGGCTCAGAAAGTGGTCTGTGACGGTACGCTTGAGTCGATGATAAGTGACTGTGATACGGTACACATTACCAAAAACGGCAAAGTCGTTACCAAGAAGATGATGGCGAAGCATATCATCGTCAACGGAAGTATCGAGGGGAATGTGGTTGCAACAGAACTGCTTGAGATCAACCAGGACGGACGTGTCAAGGGTGAGATGCAGGTGAAGAAGATCAAGGTCTCCGAAGGCGGATTGATGCTTGGTACGATGCTGACGTACGAGCCGACCAACCCTGTTAAAAAGGTAAGCAAAAGCGAACCCGTAGAGAAGAACGGACAAGCGGAAGCACTCAAGAAGATCGTCAATGCCGACGAGAAGAAGGATATCTAATGCATGAACAGACCATTGCTATCCATGCAGGATACGATAAAGATACGCAGGGGACGATGGCAGTACCCATCTACCAGAGCACAGCGTATGAGTTTAGAGATACCGAGCATGCGGCAAACCTCTTTGCACTCAAGGAACTTGGCAATATCTATACCAGACTAATGAACCCTACTACCGATGTGTTCGAGAAGCGTTTTGCAGCACTCGAAGGTGGTGAGGCGGCGATAGGGACGGCTTCAGGGATGGCTGCGATCTTCTATGTTATTGCCAATGTTGCCGAAGCGGGAGACAACATCCTTGTTGCCAAACAGGTCTACGGTGGAACGACCACGCTCAGTGGGCATACCATTAAACGTTTTGGGATCGAGACACGTTATTTCGATGTCAATGATCCTGCAAGCATTGAGGGGATGATCGATGAGAAGACCAAAGTAATCCTCTTTGAGAGCATTACCAACCCAAGTATCGATGTCGCCGATATCGAAGCGATTGTCAAGATCGCCGATGGACACGGGGTACTCACCTGTGTGGACAACACCGTAGCGACACCGGTCATTTGCAAGCCGCTTACCCACGGTGTGGATCTGGTGGTGCACTCTACAAGCAAGTACACTACCGGACAGGGGTTGGCGTTGGGTGGTATTATTGTAGAGCGTAAAGCGTTAGTGGAGAAGATCAAAGGCAATGATCGCTACTACCACTTCAACGAACCCGATCCCAGCTATCACGGACTGGTCTACTCCGATCTGTCGCTGCCGCTCTTTACACTACGTGTCCGTTTGGCACTGCTGCGTGATCTTGGCGGGGCACCCAGCCCTTTTAACTCCTGGCTGCATATTCAAGGGTTGGAACACCTGCCGCTGCGTATGCGTCAACACTCCGCATCGGCACTGGCGATCGCCAAGTTCCTTGAAACACACCCGAAGGTCAAGAGGGTGAACTACCCCGGGCTTGAAAGTTCACCGCAATACCCGTTGGTACAGAAGTATTTTAAAGAGGGGATGGCAAGCGGACTGCTCTCGTTCGAGGTAGCTGATAAAGAGACGGCACAAAAGATCGCCGATGCGACAGAGATCTTCTCAGTCGTGGTCAATATCGGCGACAGTAAATCGATCATTACCCACCCGGCAAGTACGACCCATCAACAGCTCAGCGCACAGGAGCTCATCGATGCAGGTGTTCCCGGCGGTTTGATCCGTTTGAGTGTCGGGTTAGAGGATACACAAGATCTGATCGACGATCTCAAAAGGGCTTTAGACTAAGCCCTCCTGCCCCCTAAGCCCAATTTCGATAAAATACCACCATTCACAAATCACTGAAAAAGCAGACGATGAACATAGAGACCAAAACCGCACATTTCAGCTCTCCGCTCTATCTGGAGTCGGGGCGTATCATCGAGCCATATGAGATCGCGTATGAAACCTACGGCGAACTAAACGATGAGAGATCCAATGTCATACTGGTATGTCATGCGCTCAGCGGTTCACACCATGCGGCGGGTACCTATGAGGGCGAACGAAAACCCGGATGGTGGGACGGTCTGATCGGAGACGGTAAAGCGATCGATACGACAAAGTATTTTGTCATCTGCACCAATGTGATCGGATCGTGTTTTGGATCGACCGGTCCCATGAGTGAGAGCTATCCTTCCCTTGAGCCTTACCGTCTCAAATTTCCCGTCGTGACCATCAAGGACATGATCCGTGCTCAGATGCACCTTCTCTCCGATCTGGGTATCTACCATGTCAAAGCGATCGTGGGCGGTTCTATGGGTGGGATGCAGGCGCTTCAGTTCGCGGTGGATTATCCCAACTTCGCCGATGAGATCATCTCTCTGGCCGCGACCTATGCGACACGCCCGTGGACGATCGCCTTCAACAAGGTCGCTGTAGAGGCGATCCGTCGTGACCCCCGATTCCAACATGGTAACTATGAGAAGGATGCTTTCAAAGAGGAGGGATTGGACGGTTTGGCGATCGGACGGATCGCTGGGCATATCTCCTATCTCTCTCCTGAGTCGATGGATGCGAAGTTTGGACGCAACTATGTCAGTAACGACGGGCTCTTCGAGCTTTTTGGAAGGTATGAGGTGGAGCGATA
>CAYPWA010000084.1:2832-5620 GCA_964414325.1 uncultured Sulfurovum sp.
ATGGAGTACAACACCAACAACTTCGCGCGTATCTTCGATCCGCTTAGTTATCTTTATATCGTCAAGGCGATCAATACCTTCAATCTCAGTCGGGGGTACGATTCGCTCCATGATGCGATCAGTCGTATCAAAGCCAGAGTGCACCTGATTAGCTTCTCTTCGGACTATCTCTTCTTCCCCTCCGAGATGGCACATATCGCCAGGATGCTGGAGCGAAACGGGCAGCCATATACCTATATGGAAGTGGATAGCGACTATGGGCACGATGCCTTTTTGGTGGAGCTGGACAAGTTTGAACAACACATCAGGGATGTATTGAGTGAATAGTTAATAATGAATAGTGAATAGTTTTGGTATGCTTTTCTATCGAAAAGCTCTATTGATGGAAGTGAGAATATGAAAAACGAGACATTTGAAGAGAAGTTGGCGTATGCTAAGGAACTGCTTGAGAAGCTGATGGATCCGCAGATCACTTTAGAGGAGTCTGTCAAGCTCTATGAAGAGGGGCTCAAAAATATCAAAGCGGCACAAAAGCTCATCGAAGAGGCAAAGATGAAGGTCTCGGTGATCGAGCGTGAGAATCAGATCATACCGGAAGATGCGTGATGGCGAAACAGCTTGTCGTTGCCGCTTTGCAACTACCTACACTTGGGATGAACGCTACGCGGCTTGAGTTCTATCTCAAAAAAGCGACTGAGCGGGGTGCTCAGGTGATGCTGCTGGGTGAGTATGTGCTCAACCACTTCTTCAAAGAGCTATCCACCATGTCCAAAAGCATGGTCAAAGCGCAGACCAAAAAGCATCTTGAACTGCTCAAATCACTCTCTATACGGTATGATATCGTCTTTGTCGCACCGATCGTGTTGGCAAAAAAGGACGGTTACTACAAAACGATCGTCAAGATCACGCCCAAAAATACCCGATATTATGAGCAGCAGATCCTGCTGCCCTATGAGCACTGGAACGAAAAAGCCTTTTTTGCCAATAAGACAAAACCGCTCAAAGACCCGATGGTCTTCAAGCTCAAAGGCTTCAAGATCATGGTGATGGCAGGGTTTGAGATGCATTTTGATCCGTTTTGGGAGAAGGTGATGGCAAAGAAGATCGATCTGGTACTGCTGCCGACCGCTTCGACCTTCGGATCACACAATAGATGGCGAGAGATCATCAAGACCAAAGCCTTTCTGCACGGATGCTTCGTGTTACGTGCCAACCGTCTTGGCGAATATGCCGACAAAGAGGTGAAATGGAAGTTCTACGGTGACACCATGCTGGTCTCTCCCGAAGGAGAGGTGGAGATGATGCTGGAGGACAAGGAGTCGATGCTGGTTGAGGTGATCGACAAGAAAGAGGTGAGTGAGCACCGCAAAGCGTGGCAGTTTGAGAGACTGCTCAAAGAGCACGAGGCATAAAGGAGAACCCTATGACACCCGAAGTGTATTTTAACCGACAGATCCAATTATGGGGAGAGGCGACACAGCGATCACTGGAGAAGAAAAAGATCGCCATCATCGGATCGGGCGGTTTAGGATCGACACTGGCAATGGCGCTGGGAACATCAGGGATCGGTGAGATCCATCTGGTCGATTTCGATACGGTTGCCGGACACAATATCCATCGGCAGATCGCCTTTACACTAGATGATGAGGGGAAGAACAAAGCCAAAACCATCGCTGCGTTGCTGGAGCGAAAGAACCCTTTTGTCAAAGCCGTCGGACTAGATATGGCATTTGAGGACTTCAAAGGGCTTGGCAACCGCTACGACCTGATACTTGATGCAACGGACAATCTGCCTGTGAGAGCTGAGATTGATGCGTATGCGAAGGAGACGGGTACACCATGGGTCTATGCTTCAGTTGAGGCGTTCAACGGACAGGTCTGTTTTTTTGACAAGGCGAATTTTCAGGTCTTCAACATATCCGATCACAAACCCGGCGGGATCGCCGCACCCATCGTGATGCACATCGGATCACTTCAGGCAAATCTCGCGTTGCGTTATCTCGCGGGTCTTCCGATAGTGAAGGATAAGCTCTACTATCTCTACTTCAACGAAGAGGGTGAGCTTGTCACACAGAAGTTCAAGATGCCAAAGAGATAAAAGATAGTGTTTAACGCTTTTTGGTGTATAATTGCCAAAAGTGAAATAAGGAAACAGTTATGAAATGGAAACTACTGCTGCTTGTAGTGGGTGTGTTATTCTTTGCAGGGTGTACACAGGAGACACAGAACAGTCTAAGCCGTTCTCTGCAGAACTGGACGGGTACCAACGGTGTGTTGGATGTCTATGCCGGTGATAAACTGGTTCACCGATTTATTTATATCGATAAACTTTCTACCGCTTATGGTAGCAATGACGGAAAGTTGAGACCATACCGTTACGGGTATGGTATCGATGATATCAACCTTAACGGTAAAAAAGATCCGGGTGAGAAAAAGGTCTATTTTGAATTTTCTGACTACTCAACCTCTTATATCTTCTATGAAAGAAATACAAAATAAAGGATTGACATGAGAACAATATCAACAAAAGAGGCTCCCGAAGCGATCGGACCCTACTCTCAGGCGATCGTTGCCAATGGTCTGGTCTATACCTCCGGACAGATCGCACTGATGCCCGACGGTACAATGGAGAGCCGAGGAATCGAGTATCAGACAAAACAGGTGCTTAAAAATCTCTACTACGTGCTTAAAGCGGCGGACTCCTCTTTCAATCATGTGATCAAGACAACGATCTATCTGGCAAACATGGATGATTTTGCAAAAGTCAACGAGATCTATGAGCATTACT
>CAYPWA010000085.1:0-5594 GCA_964414325.1 uncultured Sulfurovum sp.
CGACACTTCCGAGAAATGCGGTAGAGAGAATAATGATAAGGTCGATGTTGTTCATTTGTTTCCCTGTTTTGTAGAAAAATTATAAAACTATAGTATGATTTTGTTAAAATAGTGTTAAGCAAGGAGGAGACGCATGTTCAAAACACTCAAACGCGCCATCATGAAGATGTTCCGTGAGTTTCTGGTCTATCACCACAGCTCGCTGGAGTTTCGTGCCAAGCTTTTGACACTGATGGTCTCAAGTGACGGTGAGATGTGTGAGTGTGAGAAGCAGAAGCTCAAGGAGATCGCGCATGAGATCTATGCGGACGATCCTGAGCGTGCGGAGCTGTTGATCGATGCGGTCAAGGAGTTTCATACCAAGATCGTTACGGATAACGGACTGGACTTCGAACATCTGGTGCAGCAGGTCAACAAAGAGGTGCATGAAGTGAAACGATTTTGTGAGAAGATCGATATCGGCCTGCTGATGCGCCTGCATGAGTGTGTGGATGAAGAGGATGAAGAGGCGAAACTCTTTCAGATGCGTATCATAGAGTTTTTGCAAGATCTGAAAACAACAGCGTGCAAGGCAACAGCATAATGGAGTGGTATCGTTTCGTCTCACAGGGGAGGGTGCAGCATGTCTTCTATCGTAAATTCGTCTCGCAGGCGATGATGCGTGCGGGCTTCAACGGCTATGTGCGCAATCTCGAAGACGGCACGGTGGAGACAGTGGTGTTCATCGTGGATGAGGATACGGATATCCCTCGTGTCCTCAAAATACTCGAAGAGGGATCTCCCATGAGTGAGGTTGAGCAAGTGACATACTCAGTGATCGATGATGTCGATATCGAGACGGATGGATTTGAGATACGGTACTGAAAGGAGCGATTATGGCAGGCGGATGGGGATGTCAGTTTTTGGGTAACAACGGAGAGATCAAGGATTGGTGTATGAAGCTGCACCACGTATGTGAACCCGGATGTAAAGGGTGCATCATCGCCAAAGAGGTGACCTTCAGCCAACCCAATATCGATGAAGACCAGCGTCGAAAAGAGAAAAAGCGCAGCGACAATCCGTTAGGAGAATAGTCAAGCCGTATACAAGCTTTCCCCCGTAAAATTCGTAATTCGTAATTCGTAATTCGTAATTCGTAATTCGTAATTCGTAATTCGTCCCCTCACTCCGCCACTTTGTCCCCGAACTTCTCCATCAGCTTGGCGATCTTTGGTGGGATGACGGCATTGCAGTAGCCCTGCATCGGGTTTTGACGATAGTAGTCCTGATGGTAGGCTTCCGCAGGGTAGTAGTTGCGCAGCGGTTCAAGTGTGGTGACGATGGGATTACTGTACTCATTCTGTGCTCTGGCAATGGCGCGCTTGGCAGCCTCAAGCTCCTCGTCGTTTTGGTAACAGATACAGCTTCTATACTGTGTCCCTACATCCGCACCCTGACGGTTGAGCTGTGTGGGGTTGTGTGTTGCGAAAAAGACATCCAAGAGCGTATCCAGGTCGATCACTGCGTCATCGTAGGTGATCTTGATCACTTCGGCATAGCCGGTATCGCCACTGCAAACGGCACGGTAGTCTGGGTTGGGCATATCGCCGTTGGCATAACCGCTTTCGACATCACTGACTCCTCTGAGCCTCTCAAATACCGCTTCGGTACACCAGAAACATCCTCCGCCTACGATCAGTTCTTTTGTTGCCATCATGGTCTCCTTGGAAATGCACCTGAAGTTGCATTTTGGGTTTGATTTGTTTGCTATAATAACCCATAAAGATAAGAGAATACTAAAAAACTACTAAATTGGAGGATCAAGATGACTGTCAATGTCGTATGCCCACACTGTGGAAAGGTGAACCGCATCCCAAAGAAGGAGAGCTATGCCAAAGCCAACTGCGGTGCGTGTAAAGGTTCGCTGCTCGATGCCAAGCCGGTTGAGGTGAACGGCAGTACGTTCGGTAACTTTGTCGCCAACTCCGATCTGCCCGTGGTGGTGGACTTCTGGGCGCCGTGGTGCGGACCGTGCCGCATGATGGCACCTGCATTTGAGGAGGCGGCACGTTCACTGCCGCTCAAGGCACAGTTTATCAAGGTCAATACCGAGGAGAATCCGCAGCTTGGCGGACAGTACGGGATCAGAAGTATCCCTACGATGGTGCTCTTCAAAGGGGGCAAAGAGGTCGATCGTGTCAGCGGTGCACTCAGTGCCGATCAGATCAGGCAGTGGGTCTCACGTTATATCTAACGAAAGTTGTGTTATCATCATTCCTGATAAATCATAAAGGATGATGATGAGTAAGATCCTGCTTCTGGAGGATGATGCCAACCTGAACGATACCGTCACCGAATTCCTCGAAGAGAACGGCTATGAGGTCGTCTCGGTCTTTGACGGGTACGAAGCGCAGGAGAAGCTCTATGAGACGAAGTTCGACCTGTTGCTACTGGATATCAATGTCCCGGGTATAGACGGACTCTCACTGCTCAAAGAGAGCAGGGAAGAGGGTGTGGTCGCCCCTGCGATCTACATCACTTCGATGGACAGTGTCGATGATCTTGAACGGGGGTTTGAGAGCGGATGTGATGACTATATCCGCAAGCCTTTTGCACTTAAAGAGCTGCTTATCCGGGTAGAGACACTGCTTAGGCGAAGTTTCTTTCATGAGAAACGAGAGACGGTAGAGATCGGGGATGGGGTCGCATACGATATCAAGAGCGGTGAGCTTATCATTGATGGTAAGAGTGTTTCATTGGGAAACAAAGAGTCCAGACTTCTGCGGCTCTTTATGAAAGCACGCGGGGAGGTGGTCTCTCATGAGCGTATCTACAAACATCTGTGGGACTATGATGAGGAGCCCAGTGACTCCGCACTGCGTACCTATATCAAGAACCTTCGCAAGATCATAGGGAAAGAGAACATTGTCAGCATCAAAAAACAGGGCTACAAATTCGTTGCTGCGAAGTGAGAAGAAGTCTCTTTACCGTTTCTTTGCACTCTATGTCTCGCTGATCACCATCGCTATGGTACTGCTTGCGTTCTATTATTATGAAAGTCAGCGCCAGTTGATGCTCTCGGACAAGCGTGCCACACTGGCACAGTACGCCTATGTGCAGACCAAGCGTCTGAAAGTGCTGCACCATTTTTTCCCCGAAAGACGAGAATACCCTAGAGATCCAAGTTTCAAGTCCGCTATCTACGATATCCAGTACAACAAGATCTTTTCACTGCTGGAATCCGAGGATGTCTCCTTTGATGAGGAGATCACACTTAAGGATGGGTATATCCATTACTTGAAAGGACTTGATACTTTTTATCTGGGGACTCGCTACCTGATCATCGAGATCAAAGATGACGGTCTCTGGTTACAAAAAATATGGCATGATCTGTTATTGTACGGAAGTATCGCTTTTGTGCTCTTCCTTCTTTTGGGGATCTATCTTGCAAAGCTCTTTCTGAAACCGATGAGAGACTCGATCATGCTACTGGATCGTTTTATCAAAGATACGACCCATGAGCTCAACACACCGCTTTCGGCGATTCTTGCGAATATTGAGATGATGGATACGGAGGTGATGGTGGAAAAGAACCGTAAGAAACTCGAACGGATCACCATCGCTGCCAAAACTGTCTCCATACTTTATAAAGACCTGACCTATCTGACCCTTGAACAGGAAAAGAAGAATGAAGATGAGGTACTTGATATCAAGGCTATCATCAAGGATAGGGTAGAATACTTTGATGTATTGGCAAGATCCAAACAGGTCTCTTTCAAGCTTTCACTTGGTGATGCTACGATCCTTATGGATCGTCGGAAGTTCACGCGGATCATCGACAATCTGATCTCCAACGCGATCAAATACAACAAACGTAAAGGAGAGATACGGATCGTACTGGAGAAACATCGGTTGAGCATCAGCGATACCGGTATCGGGATCTCTGAGGAGAAGATCCCTTTCATGTTCGATCGCTATCTGCGGTTCAACCGAAGTGAGGGGGGATTTGGTGTGGGACTGAGTATCGTCAAGAAGATCCTTGATGAGTATGGTATCCGGATAGAGGTGACATCAAAAGAGGACGAAGGAACAAGGATGGTACTGATATGGAGCGAATGAGAAGCGTAATGCTTTGGATGATAGTGGCTGTAATGGCGACAACACAGATGCAAGCGGAGGATATCTTTGAACGCAAGTGCGTACCATGCCATCAAGCTTTGCCTACCTCTTTGCAGGAGATGTTCAAGGAGTACCTGCTTGTCTACAGCAGTGAAAAGTTTGTCAAGATCGGGATCAAACACTACCTGAAAAACCCCTCCAGAAGTATCTCGTTGATGTCTGATCTTTTTATCGATACCTATGGGATCAAGCAAAAGACGGATCTGAGTGAAGAGGAACTGGATCAGGCGGTTGATATCTATTGGGATAAATTTAAGGTTTTTGATAAGTTGAAGTAGTTATAATATTTAAAGGTCGCATATTACGTGATAAGGGTAGTTTATATTTACTAAGAAAGGACAAGAAAGACAATGAAAAAACTGTTGACACTACTGGCAGTCGCACTCTTTGTATCTGCATCCATGCCGACGACGGCAATGGCGGGAGCAAAGAAGGGGCAGAAGATCTTCAAGAAAAAATTTAGAAAGAAGTGCGGTTTCTCAGGGGTACGGTTTGCCCGTAACCATACACAGGCGGAATGGGAAGAGTTATGGGATGAGGGGAAGTTCCAGGACGAAGCCAAAAAGATTTGTCCCAGACTCAATCCGAAGAAGATCAAAAAGAAGTGGTGGAAGCATGTCTATGACTTCTCTTATAAATATGCCTCGGATGGTGTCGTTCCTAAGTGTTAATGTAGGAAGAATTACAGTGGTATTTTCGCCACTGTAACCTCCTGAAGCATTTTATATTCCTTGGTCTTCTATTTCCTCTTTTCCTTCACGATCTTTTCACAATTCCGTGCTATCATACACCTGTCTTAAAACTATTCAAAAGGATGAACAATGACAAACATGACAAAACTTGCTGTCGCTGCTCTACTGGGTATGGCAGTACTCTCTACCACTGCATCTGCTGATGTTGCAAAGGGTAAAAAGATCTATATGAAGAAGCTTAAAGCTGCATGTGGTTTCTCAGGTGCGAAATTTGCAGTGAAACACACTCAGGATGAGTGGGAAAAGATCAAGGGTGCTGGTAAATTCAAAGAGGAAGTTCAGAAGATCTGTCCAGGTGCGAAGCTGAAAGACAAGTATGTCAATGATGTCTATGACTTCGCTTATGAGTATGCATCTGATTCAGGTAACGTACCAAGCTGTTAAGTCATGCTGCCTGAGGGCAGTATAGGCTTTACTTTATGTTAAATTATACATGCTATAATTTTACCCAATCTAAATACAAAGGAATAACAATGAAAAAAATCGTAATGGCTTCAATCGCAACAATCGCTCTCTCAACAGCTTCTTTCGCAGGTGCTGCTACTGCTGCATGTGTAGGATGTCACGGTGTAAACGGTGAAAAGAACACAATGGCTCCCGAAGCGGTACCTAACAAGCTCTCTAAAGAAGAGATGATCGCAGCACTCAAAGGGTACAAAGCAGGTACACTGAACAAGTTCGGTA